>NZ_JAAHFV010000024.1:0-49112 GCF_010672755.1 Moorena sp. SIO1F2 | reverse complement strand
TTCTACCTCAACCCAACGTCTAGTTTCATGAGACTCATGGGTTAAATCCATTAACATCTGGGAGTACACTCCTTCTTTGAGAGATAGTGTGGTAACGCTACCATTGTCAATGGCTTGCACCCAATAGTCAACCACCCGGATAAATGGCGCTAAACGACCATCGAGATAGGTTTCAGCAAATGCTAGTCGTTGGGGAATTTCTACTTCCATCAGGGATTGACCGGCGGTGGCTGCCCACAGGCGAAATCCATGAACGTAGTCTTTGAGATTGTTACTGCCTAAGACTAAGGTACCGCGATCGCCATAAACCTCTACAAAGTGACCTCGCCCGTGATAGGTTACGGAACTAATAGTGAGTTGACAAGGGGTACCATCTGCCAATTCCAGTAATAACAGACAGGTGTCATCAGCATCTACTGGCTTAAGTAAATTGCTAGCGTTGGGGTCTGGTCGTGCTGGAATTGCAGTACTCAGTTGAGCACACAACCGCTGCACTGGTCCAAATAGCCAATGAATATAATCAAAGGCATGAGAACCAACTGCCCCTAGTGCTCCGCCACCCTTATCCTTTTGAGCATACCAGTTCCAGGGGCGTTCAGGATTAGCTCGGCTAGAGACTAACCAGTCAATTTTAATCAGACGCTTTTTACCCACATAGTCTTTTTCGAGATATTCCGCTAACAGCTGCCATGAGGGGATAAAGCGGAATTCAAAATCAGGTATAGCGACAACACCCTTTTCTGTAGCGAGTTGGTAAAGCTCCTGGGTTTCCGCTGCCCTTAAGGTCATGGGTTTCTCTAGTAGCAGATGTTTCCCTGCTTCTAGAACCATTTTCGCCATTTCGTAGTGCAGAAACGGGGGAGTACAGATGCTAACCGCTTCTACTTCCGGTAAAGCTAGGATGTCTTCTATGCGATCGCATCCATGGGGAATATCATATTGGTTTGCGATCGCATTTGCCTGATCCGGGTCGCGGTGATAGACAGCAACCACTTCCGTTCGGGAATGAGCGTTAAAGCCAGGGATATGGATTTTTTGTCCAAATCCAGTTCCAACTACCGCCACACCAATTGTTGGTAGCTGTTCAGTTGCACCTGTTGCAGAAAACTCAGCCATTATCGACTATCTTGTGACTTATATTAGGGACTTATCGTAAAAATCGCAGGGTAAACGGATAACGGTAATGCCTACCATATTGAGCAGCGATTGAGGCCATAGTCACCAGCAGTGAATCAATGATTCCCAGGATACTAGCTATACACCATAACCAGAATTCTATGAGTTTAAACAGCTCCAACCAAGAGTCAGGGTCAAAATCTTTTATTGCACCAATTAGGATGAAAAACGCCCAGGCAAAGGCAGTAAATATGGTCAGGATAATGGTAGCGTAAAGGGTAATCGAGATTTGAAAATTAATAGATTCTTTACCGTGAACCTTTACAAAGCGGTATTTATTTCTCTTGTTTAACCAGATCATCAACGGGCCTGCCAGGTTAGCCAAAGGGATAGGTAGACCCATAATCAATAGGGGAATCCATAGCAGGGAGGATAGATGACACAGCATCCCCCAGATTCGAGCTTTCCTATCGTTCCGTGGCACTGTTACTTGATCCATAAAACTGACCCAAAACCGACATTACATCCCATGACTTTGCTCAAGAGTCTGGTTAAGCCATTATATTGTTTCACCGCCGTTGTTTTTAACTGCTTCAACCCAGGTAATTACCTGTTTAGCCAGATGAGTACCATCTAAGCGGTCAATTTCCCGGATGCCAGTAGGACTGGTGACATTAACTTCGGTCAGGTAGCCGCCGATAACGTCTATGCCAACAAAATATAAGCCATCTTGCTGCAGTTTTGGCTTGAGCAGGGAACAGATTTTTTCCTCTCGGGGAGTAATTTCCGTAGCCGCTACTCGACCACCCACAGCCATGTTACCCCGAAATTCCTTACCTGTGGGAATGCGATTTACTGCTCCAATCGGTTCACCATTCAAGAGGATAATCCGCTTATCTCCATCTTTCGCCGCAGGCAGATAAGCCTGAACCATCACTGGCTCACTACCCTGTTTAGTGCTAATTTCCACCAAGGAGTTAAAATTGCGATCGCTTGGCTGTAGAAATATAATCCCCTCACCAGCTTTGCCTCCCAGAGGTTTCAGTACTGCTGTCTCTTTTTCCTCAACGAATTGCCGAATTACCGATTTCTCCTGACTGACAATAGTCTGTGGAATCACCTCGTGAAACTGGAGGGCATACATTTTTTCGTTAGCTGTCCTGATGCCAGTTGGTGAATTAATCACCAAGGTTTTATCTGGATTGATGTAGTCCAAGATATAGGTCGCATACAGGTAAGGTATGGTAACAGGCGGGTCTGTCCGCATCCAGACAGCATCCATCTCCTCTAGAGGTTTCAACAGAGCCTTACCAGTCTGGTACCATTGCTCACTGACGACCCAATGCCCGTCATCGAGTTTGGCTGGAGTTAGTTGCACAGGTTCTAGAAGCCCCCAAGCCTGACCCTGAATAACACTCAATTGTTGAGCCTGAGTGACCCAAACCTGATGACCTAATTCCTGTGCGGCTTCCATCAGCGCCACACTAGTATCGTGACCGGGATCAAGTTTCGGGAGAGGGTCTATGATAAACGCAAATTTCACGGTTGAATTCCCCTGTCAGGCAATTACCCTATGCTACAGCAATCCTATTTGATTCGGTAACATACTGATCAAGATCTTGAACGGGGAAATAGAAACAGTAATATACCAATACCCAAGAGCGATCCTACAGACTAGATTGTCAATCACCTAGTGGTTAGCTTGCCTTGAGCAGGTTGTCTAACTCACCCTGAAATTCCAGAGTGTGAAGCTCATCACAGCCACCGATATGCTGGTCATTGATAAAAATCTGTGGTAATGAGCGTGCTCCATTTGCCCTTTGAGCCATCTTCTCTCGTGCCTGGTTATCACCATCAATACAGTATTCAGTAAATTCAACTCCCTTCTGGTTTAGTAGACCTTTAGCACGGATACAGAAGGGGCAACTGCTCCAGGTGTAGATTTCAACGTTTGCGCTCATAAGTTGGCGGTAGCGTGTTAAGTAATATTTCTTAAATTTTAACGTGGGGTTTACCTTGGCGCACCAGCTCACTCACGTAAACCTAATCCCAAATAATAGACTGCCCAGCTCCTGATTGACTCAAGGCTGGGCTGTCTATTAGTTATAAGCGTTTGTTATATCTAGGGTCTTTATATAAGCTGACCCCATTTAAAAGGTTGGTCATATATAGGGTCTTTATATAAGCTGACCCTCTTTCCAACTGTTCTCTATTGTGTCAGACAAATTTTGGTTTAGTAATTTTTATAATATTTTCTTTATATTTCAGTTTATGTTGATTTGTCAGGTTTGTTGAAGTTTTGTTGCATGGTGGTCAGGGAAACCCCTAAGGCTTGAGAGAACCACACTTCTAAATCACGCATTGGGTATAAAGACTTGCTCATCGCTGGGTCCCGTATTGGCTCTACAAGAATGGTGAACATTCCCAGTCGATTCCCAGCTAAGACATCAGTGAATAAGCGATCGCCTACCATTGCCACTTGGTCTATAGGTAGGTTCATCGCATCTACAGCTATTTTCAGCTTGCGTCGCGAAGGTTTGCGAGCTCCGTATATGTAAGGCAAATCGAGGGAGGAAGCAATACGGCTAATGCGATGTTCACTGAGGTTATTACTCACCAGCCACAGGGAAACCATCGGTCTAGTTTGCTCTACCCACCGTTCAATTTCCTGAGAAACACGGGATTTCGTCACTGGTATTAAAGTCTGGTCAACATCCAACACTAGACCTGACAGCTGATATTGCTGGAGAATATCTGGTGTCAGGTCTAAGATGGAGCCACCAAGGATTAAGTCAGGTTGTAACTTTGAGACCCAAGACATATTTAGTTAACTGATAAATTGAAAGTCGGTAACTCTGTTGATTTTTGATGCTTACCCGTCAATTGTCAATACACTAAGCCCGCTCAGCCTGATGATGGCAGCGGGCAACGGTTATAGTGATTTGATTCTATCGAACCTTTGAACTTCCCCATCCGTCGCAGGAATGGTGATTATATGGCACAACCTAATTGGCTGTTATCTCCATTGGCGTGACTTTCCCCCGCACGGTCGGTAGCTGAATAGGGTCAATACCCAGTTTTTTGAGACCCTTATCTCCTAATATTAACATTGTCGAAAATGCATCCCCGTCATCTTAGGTCGGGGATGCATTTTCTCTCAACCTCCCCAGTAGATAAAGCTTTTGTGATCACTGGTTGTTGTAGTTTATTGCTTTGCTCGCCGTTCTCTACGGATAGCATTTTTAGCGGCTTCGTGTTCTGTTAGGGTTTTGCTAAAAACATGAGTGCCATCGTAACGAGCCACGAAAAACAAGTATTCGGTGTCTTCGGGATCAAGGGTTGCTTTCAAACTCCCTATGCCAGGACTGGCAATCGGGGTCGGCGGTAATCCTGGGTTGAGATAGGTATTGTAAGGGGAGGGTTGCCGCACTTGCTTGTAGGTCAGGGGCTGATCAGCAGTTTGTCGAATCCCCAATCCATATTCAACTGTGGGATCCGTTTCTAATCTCATCCCTCGCCGCAACCGTTCAGTAAAGACACCAGCAATGCGATCGCGTTCTTCAGCAACTACTGCTTCCTTCTCGACAATGCTGCCTAATGTTACCCAATCATTGATACTAAGCTGGGTTTTGTCCTGACCTTTTTGGTATACTGGTAAAGCTACCTGCTCAAATCGATTAAGCATTTGTTGGATGACTGCTTGTGGCGAGATGCCATCACTGGGTAACTTATAGGTATCTGGGTATAAATAACCTTCGAGATGAGGCAGCTCACTGGGCAACCAAGGGTACTTATCCCAGGGGATTTTGCTACTAGCAGCGATAAAGTCATAAGCTGGGAAAAATCCTAGGGATTCAAAATAATCCGCCATTTGCTGAATCGACCACCCTTCCGGTATGGTGAAAGACAGCTGCATCACCTTCCCTTTCCAAATGGTTTCGGCGATTTTGGTCAGGGGTTGAGTTGGTGATAGTTCGTAAGTTCCAGCTTTAAACTCACCATCTCGGTCTACCAGCTGCCGCCAATGAGTCCACAGTTTCCAAGCATCGGCTGAGCGAATTAAACCAGAAGCTTCCAGATCTCTGCCTATTTGCTGACCTGGGGTTCCTGGGGGAATCTCGATTTTTACGAGGGTTGGAGCGACATCTTCGGAAGATTGTGCTTTAACGGGTGGGGATACCACCCAACTCCACCACTCCCAACCCTGCCATGCACAAATACCAAGGGTCGCTGGCAATAGAACGAAATAAAAAAACCTATTGGAGATGCTTTTGAGAGTTTTCATACTCTAATACACCAAAACATTAGTTTCCCCTGAATCGTTTAAGGGGTCAACCCGAGTTCAAGTCTCCTACTCGAGATCATCGAATAGCAGTTCTTCGAGCATTGGCTGAACTTGTTTAATTTCCTGTGTAGACAGTAACTCGGGTTGACCAGATTGGTTCGAGCGAGCAAAAAACAGGAGTGGCTCTACAGGCGTATAGATTCCATACTCTTGTTCTTTGTAATAAAAGCTCGCTAGCTCCTGTAGTTCCTCTGCTTCCATCGGAACATTATCGTCTTCAATTTCCAGGGTGAGAATGTCGTCTTCGTCCACTGGTGGCAACTCACCAGCAACAGTTAAGGTAAAAGCGGTGCGCTTGAGCTGAAGATTTTGCTCTGCCAGAACAGCTTGGGCGTCAGGGAATATCAAGTCAAGCTCAGCTTCATCTTCAACTAGAGAGGCATCAGCTAAGTCTTCATCATCATCCTCATCCCAAGCAACAATTTCTATGGGTGAGTCCACAGGTAACAGCAGAAGGTATTCACAACCCTCCAGCTCTAGGGAATGCTCAATGTAACATTCGAGAGTTTTACCGTTAGCGTCCTTCAGCGTAATGTCCCCTTTTGGAGATTCCCCATTTTCTTGGGGGGATTGAGATGAAAACATGGCACTTAATGTGTCTATTAGTGGTCAAGTGGTCGTGGAAAGAAATCCAACCTCCCTTTTGACAGTACGCTTTGACAGTACGCGACAGTACGCGACAGTAAGCTCAAGTGTAGACTGCTTCCCATCAGGATAGCACCAAAACCAACGAGGATAGTTCCAGCAGTTGTCTTTGAATGGGTTTGTCTATACTATTTCTACAATGATCGGCTTTCTATGAGCCTAAGCATTAGTTAACTATGGTATAGCTAAAAATTGCACATTCTTCAATCATAGCGAACGCGCCCCGCGTGACCTACGGTCAATCAGTTGTAAAAAAGTGTTGTTAGCAACCTATAAGTATAACTAATCAGTGGGACTTGACATTAGCATAAAAATGTGTTTGTCTAGGAAATCAGCTCAGCCAAAATGTTTTAGTGCCATGGGTTGCACCTCAAGTAGCGTGACCTACGGTCAATGCTCTTAAGGCCAAAGGCCACGCTACGCGAACAGAGTCGCTATCGGATGCTCTTAAGGCCAAAGGCCACGCTACGCGAACAGAGCCGCTACGGGAACGCATAATTAGCACTAGCAACCCCCTATCTTATAGCAGGAGTCCTCAATTTTGTAACAAATTATACTTAATTTCCCCGTAAACGGCTAGAGCTGTGATCCTGAGCAAGTATGAATTAGTAACTATAAACTATAAAGGATTAAAATCTAAGGGTGTTATTCTTAACAATACTCAGCACTATATTCAAGTTAATTAACAGAACTAACGACCCATAATTCGCTGCCGTCCAATTCTCAAGTACTCCCAAACTGGAAATTGATAAAATTCCATCACCAACCAGACAACGATTGCCAGATGGCATAAAAACGTTAACCCTACCCAAGCAGCTGGAAGCCAAGATACAGGACTATCTGGGGCAGGGGGAAACATATAAACGGCTGCCCCAATTAAGGTCGTTGGACAAACTACAAATGCCAAGGCTAATAACCAATTCACCCATCCCCATTCAACCCCCTCTAGATGCGCCCCTGTCCACTTTTTGCCATTCCAGTGCCAGGTCATTGGGGGCTGCCGATCGGTTATTTTGAGGATTTGCCTTTCGAGATCAGCAGTGAAAATGTGGCGGCACTCGTGACAGGCAAAAGCTTCCATTAACGATAAATTTTGAATCTGACCGACACGACAGACTGGGCAGGGGTAGACTCCCTGATAGTTCAAAGCCTTATACTTCACATTCACAGGTTGGGATGATTGTTTGGACATTTGTAGTCAGTCTAATCCTTTATTTTATCTCTTGGCAATCACCCAAACGGCATGGATAATACCTGGAATGTAACCCAATAGGGTTAAAAGGATATTTATCCAAAAGGGCCAGCCAAAACCCACTTGCAAAAATACTCCCAGTGGTGGCACGAAAATAGCACATAAAATCCGAATTAAATCCATTCTGGTATACCTTTGGTGTTTGTTACGACAAGGCTGATTGGCTTAAGCACTCTTGAGCGCGTACTCACTTCCATTGTGCCAAATTATTCTAGTCTTAGAGCCGGGTTACCGGACCTATAATCCCTGTTTTGTGTTCGGTTAGGCCGCCCGTCCCTAGTAAACAGTTTAATCCTGATATTGATTAGCAGTCACCCATACAGCATGGAGTATGGCAGGCACTACACCATATTTGGGAAAACCAAGTTGAGTGCCTACAATGAAACCCAATACCATTAACAGAATATTAAGCCAAAAGGACTTGCCAAAACTCACTTGCAAGAACACACCGAGTGGTGGAAGGAAAATGGCACAGATGATCCGGATGAAATACATTATTGTTGTACCTCGATTACTGCTCTTAGTTAATTCCCTGGTAATTTCCTCTGAATCCGGAATTTCCTAGCTAAGATGCCAGCAATGGAGATTAGTTCCCCCTTTGTAAGGGTTATGACACCTATGAATGACTGCCAGTTCCTAGCTCTGTCTCTAAGGTCAGGGAAAAACATGCTGCTAGGCCACAAGCCTTTAAAACCAGGCAGTTCCTAGTCAGTAATAGGTAATCTCTAATTGCTAATGGTGATTACTCAAGGGTCTATTACCGATTAGCTATACCTATTACCCATGATCGAAAAAACCTTCCAAAAATCTTTTCGCCCTTAGGAGCAGTTATTTACAATGTCTTATCAACAAGAGAAACAGGTTGCGATTGAGGCAGCCTTAGCCGCTGCCAAAATTTGTGAGCAAGTCCGGAGTGAACGGGTGACTGAAGCTATGGAAAAAAGTGACAAAAGCCCTGTCACTGTTGCCGATTATGGTTCCCAGGCAGTGATTTGCCGCTTACTTGGCCAAGCTTTTCCTAATGATCCAGTAGTGGGTGAAGAAGATGCTGCTGATTTGGTGGAACCAACCATGGCGAATCAGTTGGCACAGGTAACTAGTTATGTGCAATCTGTAACTAATGATGCTACTCCTGAGGCAGTGGTTAGTTGGATTAATCGAGGGAATGGTGAGATTGGACCTCGCTACTGGACCTTAGACCCGATTGATGGCACCAAAGGGTTTCTGCGTAATGATCAATATGCTGTCGCCTTGGCTTTGGTAGAACAAGGTGAAGTGAAAGTAGGAGTGCTAGCTTGCCCAGCTTTACCCGTCAACCTAGCACAACCAGATGGGGAACGGGGTGTCCTATTTGTGGCAGTACGGGGTCAGGGAGCAACCATGGTACCTATTAGTGGTGGGGAACCCCAATCGATTCAAGTGACTGATGCTGGTAATACAGCAGAACTCCGGTTCGTCGAAAGCGTGGAATCTGGTCATGGTGACCATTCTCGGCAAGATTTTGTAGCTAAAGCGGTGGGAATTACTGCAAACTCCCTGCGGATGGATTCTCAGGCTAAGTATGGTGCGGTTGCCTCTGGTCACGCAGCCCTTTACCTACGTTTACCTTCCTCGAAGTATCCCAACTACCGTGAGAAAATTTGGGACCATGCTGCAGGCACTATTGTTGTGGAGGAAGCTGGTGGGCTTGTTACAGATATGCATGGTAAGCCTCTGAACTTTTCGATCGGTTCTAAGCTAGTTGAAAATCAGGGTGTGGTTGTCAGCAATGGTGTAATCCATGAGACGGTGTTGGCAGCACTGCGGGATACAGCCAAATAGAGACAGCTAAAGCACAGGGCAGATCAGAACCTGGGGCAACGATCCGGCAAGGGAATAGTATTTCTCTTGCCCAATCATCCCTGCGCGTAAACGCGCGGGGAGTTTCATTGACACTTATGGGTTTATTAAGTAATTAACCATTGGGCAAGATCTGGGTAAAAGTACCCGATCCAATATCCCCAGTCTAATGATTGGCTAACTGGAGCAGGGATCATCTCTCCTCGAAAATCCAGCAGCTGGACAATAATTAAGTAAGCGATCGCTAGCAATATCGATATAGCTCCAGTTATAATAGCGACTATTTTTCCGCGTTCCATAAGTCTTCTATCAAATCACAGCACGGTTGTTACAGAGCTTTCTATTCCCAAAATCTAATCCTACTATGGACGTGCATCACCAGGAGGCTCTATGAAACGGTCACGTTTGAAATTCTCCCGCTACTATCCTTTATGGCGCCAGCAATTGCGTCAGCGTACCAGACGACAAATCCTACTAGCGTCTAGTGTGGGATTGAGCCTACTGCTGATCTCGATCACCATTTTAGTGTTGATTGATCGCAAGAACCCGCTAGGATTAACGAATTGGGTAGTGTTGCTGCCCCAGCAAATCATGGGGCGCAGAAATCCCAAGGACACTACAGTCCTAAAACTAGCATCCCAATCCCCCGAGGAGCGGATGGCACAACTCGAAGCGATCGCAATTGGACCAAAATCCCTCAATCGTGGCCGTGCTCGTTACCTATTGGCGGTTGATGCCATAGCTGGGCAGCAGGGCAGGGAGGCACTGCGTTGGTTAGATAAGTTAGAGTGGGAATATCCAGTAATAGCCGGACATATTGTGCTCAAACGAGCACAGGCTTACCAACTCACTGGGGACAAAGCTCAAGCCCAAGAAGCTTGGCAGGAGTTGCTCCAACGCTATGGTAATCAGCCAGTGGCAGCTGAAGCGTTGTATGCCTTCTTGTCAGATGATTCACCCTACCGCAAACCAGAACAGGAATCTATTGCTCCGAAATATGCCAGAATCACCTCGACTTCTGAGCAGCCGTGGTTAGCAAAAATACAGCAGATGTATGACTTCTCTGCCGAAGAGGCAAAATACTGGGAACGAGCACTGAAAAAATATCCTTCTCATCCTCGCATCATTGAATTAATCCAGCAAAAGCTCAAGGATCAGCCCAATCAACCTGAACTGATGCTGTTATTAGCCAGGTATACCTTTGACCAACCAGGGGTTACCCTAGTGCTAGATCAACTAGTGAGTAACTACGGCAAATCTGTCGATGGTAAAAATCGTGCTATAATCCAGCCGGAAGATTGGGAAGCGATCGCATTAGCCTATTGGAAAGACCGCAAATATGCTCAAGCCAGTGCTGCTTATGCCAATGCTAAACCAATACCTAAGCATACTTACCTAGGGGCTAGAGCACTTCAGTATGCTCAAAAGCCCAAAGCAGCGAAAGTGGCTTATAAAAAGATGGTTGAGGAATTTCCCAATGCCAAAGAAACCGCTTTGGCTTATCTCCAACTCGCTGCACTAGAACCACCCATTGACAAGATACCGTATTTCGACCAAGTTATCGATCGCTTTCCCGACCGAGCTGCTGAGGCACTTTTGGCCAAAGCCAAAACTCTCGAACAACTCAATAGTCCCAACGCTGCTGAACAAGCCTATCAATTATTAATCCATAAGTATAGCAATTCTGATGCGGCAGCGGACTATCGCTGGCAGATGGCTAAAGAGGCTGCACAAAATGGAGACATCCTAACCGCTTGGCATAACGTTCAGCCTATCCTTAAGGATAATCCCCACAGTCTGATCGCCCGTAGAGCAGGGTTTTGGTCGGGAAAATGGGCAACTCAGCTAGGACGGAAGCAGGAAGCCGAAGCAGCGTTTAAGCAGGTGATTACCAACCATATTCAATCTTACTATGCTTGGCGCTCAGCGGTACAGTTGGGTTGGGATGTGGGAGACTTTAGCACACTGCGCCAGTCATCCCTTACTGTAAACTGGCCAACGGTGCGACCCGAGTTACCTGTGGGCTCAGCAGCTTTGAAGGAATTGTATCAGCTTGGTCAAGACCAGGATGCTTGGAGCCTATGGCAAGGGGAATTTCAAACTCGCCTCAAGCCCACTGTGCCACAACAGTTTACTGATGGCTTGTTCAGGCTGGCGATGGGAGAATACCTAAAAGGAATTTCCCTGGTAGAGACCCTCGAAGACCGAGAAACATCCCAAGAACAGGAGCAGTATCAGAAAATCAGGAAAAAACCGGCTTACTGGCAAGCCCTCTATCCCTTTCCCTATATAGAGATAATCGAAACTGAGTCAAAACAGCGTAACATTAATCCTCTACTGGTTATATCCTTAATGCGTCAAGAGTCTCGATTTGAGCCAAACATTACATCAGTTGCTGGTGCCATGGGCTTAATGCAAATGTTACCCAGTACTGCAGCTTGGGTAGGGAAATCCATCAATTTCAACGACTATAAATTAGCGGAACCCAACGATAATATTAAACTAGGAACCTGGTTTCTCGCCCATAGCCATCGCGTGTATGAGGATAACTCCGCATTCGCCATTGCTAGTTACAATGCTGGTCAAGGTAATGTAGGGAAATGGCTAAAGGAAAATGAACCCATTGATTTAGATGAGTTTGTGGAAACTATACCCTTTGGTGAAACCAGAAACTATGTCAAGCAAGTTTTGGGTAATTACTGGAATTACTTACGCTTATACAATCCTGAGGTTGGTCAGCAGTTAGTAGACTTTTTTGCTCAAGAGTGATCCAGCAAGACTGACCGTAAACATTCAGCCAGGCTCTACCGGATCAGATATCATGGATTTTATTCAGAATAGATTCAAAATCGGCAAAATAGGGAATAAATAAATATAGATTATATCCCTCATATCCCAGCAACAGGATGGAGCAATCTACTCTCACTTTACCCCTCCAACTCACCACCTCTGAACCAATCCCTGTGGTTCAGACCTCCCAACTGCGCAAAGTCTACCGCACGGGCTTCTGGCTCAATCAAAAAATTGAATCCCTGAAAAATTGCTCCCTCAGCGTCTATCAGGGAGAAACCTTTGGATTACTCGGTCCAAATGGAGCCGGGAAAACTACCCTCTTAAAAACCTTACTAGGAATTGTCCGTCCTACTGGCGGACAAGGATGGTTACTCGGACATCCCCTTGGTAATGTTAAGGTCAAGCAGCGCATTGGTTACTTACCAGAAAACCCCTACTTCTATGACTATCTCACCGGCTGGGAATTTTTGCAGTTTACCGCTGGACTATTTCAAATTCCCCATGAGGTAAAACGTAAACGCATTCCTCGGCTGTTAGAACTAGTAGGATTGTCCCAATCAGCCGCACGAAAGAAACAACTACGTCAGTATTCTAAAGGGATGCTCCAGCGCATCGGTATGGCCCAGGCACTGATTAATAACCCAGAAGTAGTATTTCTCGATGAACCCATGTCCGGTCTTGACCCGATGGGACGCTACCAAATCCGGGAAATTATTATGTCTCTTAAAGCTCAAGGCAAGACTATTTTCTTCAACAGCCATGTGTTGTCAGATGTGGAGAAAATTTGCGATCGCATCGCGATTCTAGCTAATGGGGAATTAATTTGTATGGGAGCGTTAGATGAACTTTTGGGTACCGATAACACCTACCGAGTTAAAGGCAAAGGTGGGAATATAGAGATTATCAAACGGTGGTTGATGGAATTGGAATTTGAGGATGATTGCTGGTACGGTCAATTGCGAGGGGAACCCCAAGAGTTTATGGCTTCCCTCCGGCTGATGGATGCCCAATTGATGAGTATGACTTTAAATCGTCCTTCATTGGAAGAGTTTTTTATGAAGCAGTTGAATAATCCGGGTTTTAGGGAGTAGGGAGTAGGGAGTAGGGAGTCGGGAGTCGGTAGGGTGGGAAGTGTGGGAAGTGTGGGGAGAGGGGGGAGTGTGGGAAGTGTGGGAAATTTTGATTAAGGGTAATTATCCTGAAATTATATTATATTATACTCTCTTGCCTCTTGCCTCTTGCCTCTTGCCTTTACCTAAGGGATTCTGTTCACAACTCAAATACAAATGCTATAGATTACTATTTAGTTAAAGTCCGGTTTGCCGGATTATGGTTATTTTAAATTATGGAAGTCATCAAGCTAGGAAAAAAAGGTCAACTCTCTATTCCCAAAGCAATTCTCAAGCGTTTAGGGTTGGAAGGTGAAACTATGCTACTGGTAGAAACTACTGCGGATGGTGGAATTATACTGCGTCCTGCGGGAGTGTATCCGATTGAGATGTATACAGAGGAACGGATTGAGGAGTTTTTATCAGGCGATCGGTTAACTAACGAAGAAGCCGAACAGCTAATGGGCCAACTTAAAGATGCTGAGTAGGAAAGATACATGCGCCTGTTCCTGGATGCCAATGTAATCTTTGCAGCCGCTATTAGTCCTGATGGTCGCTGTAGGGCTTTGTTTGAGTTAGCTTCTGCTGGGTATTGTGCTTTGCTAACATCGCCTCACGCCTTGGAAGAAACACGCCGTAACATTACAGCTAAGTATCCCGAAGCTTTGACACGATTGGAACGGGATTTAATCCCCAAACTAATTATTGTTGGAGAAGCACCGGTTTCACGAGTTAATTGGGCCATGGAGATGGGGCTACCTTTGAAAGATGCTCCTATTTTAGCGACAGCAGTAGAGAATAGGGCAGACCTTTTGGTAACCGGTGATAAGAAGCATTTTGGTTCGTTTTACGGTCAGATATTAGAGGAAGTAACGGTGGTGGATCCGGCAGAGGCGATCGCACTACTTCTCAACCAAGAAAAACTTTAGTGATTCCCCGACTTCTGAATCAAAAGTAAACACAGAGCGAACGCGCCCCGCGTGACATGCAGGTCAATCGCACTTCTTTCCCAACAGTTTTGAGAAAGCGAACGCGCCCCGCGTGACATGCAGGTCAATCGCACTGCTTCAGGAAAGTCCCCATCCAGCAGAATTCTTGATATGGGCACTCTGATATAATCGTTTAATGTTCGATAATACCTGCAAGTTCCTCGCTGAGAGCTTTTCGGAAGATTTTGCCTCCTGGTTACTTGGTGAACCCATCACCATGACCCAACTCAGTCCATCTGAACTGTCCCTTGAACCCATTCGAGCGGATGCTTTGATTTTGCTGAATTCTGATGATTTTGTCCTTCACGTCGAGTTTCAGACTCAACCTGACTCAACTATGGCCTTCAGAATGGCAGATTACCGCCTAAGAGTTTTCCGCCGTTTTCCAAATAAGCAGATGCGCCAAGTGGTCATTTACTTGACCCGTTCAACTTCTGAACTCGTTTATCAGACAGCGTTTGAGATTCCTGGTACTCGTCACGAATTTGAGGTGATTCGGCTATGGGAACAATCGACTCAGCCGTTTCTGGAATCGACGGGGTTATTGCCCTTGGCTGTGCTGACACAAACCCCCGATGCTGCTCAAACCTTGCGTCAGGTGGCTGCAAGAGTTGAGGCGATTCCAGAAATGAGGATACAGAGCAATGTGGCTGCGTCCGCTGGGATTCTAGCAGGGCTATTATTAAAGAGGGACTTCATTAACCAGGTTTTACGCAGAGATATCATGGAGCAGTCTGTAATTTATCAAGATATTAAGGATGAAGGCCGTCACGAAGGGGAACAATCTCTCATCCTCCGCCTACTCTTGCGTCGCATTGGCGAAGTGTCCCCAGAAATGCGATCGCAGGTTCAAGCCTTATCCCTCCCTCAGCTTGAAGCTTTGGGGGAAGCGTTGTTGGACTTTAGGAAACCTGACGATTTGGATGAATGGATGCGTTCACTATCTGTTGCTGATAGCAAATCCGACTCGTAGGTTTAGCTTTCGGTGTGATTGGCCTTTCGGCCACGCTACGCGAACGCTTCATCCCGTAGCGTGACCTAGGGTCAATCGCACTTTTGTCCCAAAACTTTTTAAGAGGCTAGCACTTTTGTCCCAACACTTTTAAGAAGGCGATTGACCTTTGGTCACGCTACGCGAACGCAAATTCTTCGACAATTAAAAAAATGAGCCAATTGCAAAAAACACAATCGTGGCTACCAAAACTTTTACATCAAGGTAACTACTTGTTAACATTGTCGCAGAGATGGCGATCGCTCTCGTCAACATTGGGGTTATTCTCTAGATAGTCACGCACCCAATTGCAACCGCGTACGAGCAAATCATCCAGGTTTAAATTCCACAGAATCACCTTTCCGTTACGACTAGTCCAGACAAGGCTATTGCCATCAGGACTGAAATCTACTATAATCTGTTCGTGATCTGTATACCCTTTCAGGGTACTCAGCAAAGCGCCGTTTCTTTCCCAGAGTTTTACCGTACCATCCCTACTAGCGGAGGCAATCATCTGCCCATCGGGGCTAAAGGCTACGCTATTGACGTCATCATCATGTCCTTGGAGGTCGCGCACAAAGGTTCCGTCTGGCTTCAAGAGACTGAGTTTAGGCTCACTACTTCCTAAGGCAATCATCTGACCATCGGGGCTGAACGCTACGCTTCTAACTCCATAGCCATATGCTGGCAGGGTGGTTACAGGGGTGCCGTCTAGCTGTTGAAGCAAACCTTGACCCCACCCAGCTGAAGCAATAATCATCTGACTATCCGGGCTAAATACTATATAACTTACATACCCTTCGAGATTACGTATAAAGCTACCGTCTGGCTTCCAGAGCTGAATAACACCACTCCCCGCTGAAGCAATCATTTCGCCATTAGGGCTGAACACTACACTATCGACAGAATCCCTATGTCCTTTCAGGGTGCGTATTAAAGTCCCGTCTGGTTTCCACAGCTTTACCATTTTGTCGCTACTCGCCGAGGCAATCATTTCGCCATTAGGGCTGAAGACTACACTATTGACAGAATCGCTATGTCCTTTCAGGGTGCGTATTAAAGTCCCGTCCGGTTTCCACAGCTTTATCGTTTTGTCCCGGCCTGCTGAGGCAATCATTTCGCCATTAGGGCTGAATGCTACGCTATTGACAGTATCCCTATGTGCTTTGATAATACCTTCTTTAGTGTTGTCCAGCTTCCAAAGTTTGACAGTAGTGTCTGTGCTTGCCGAGGCCAGGGTCTTACTATCTGGGCTGAATGCTAGGCTGGTGACAGAAGACCTATGTCCATAGAGGGTGCGCTCCAAGCTGCCGTCCATTTTCCAGAGTTTTACCGTTGTGTCCCAGCTTGCTGAGGCAATCATTTCACCGTTAGGGCTGAATGCTACGCTATAAACCCCATCGTTATGTCCAACGAGGGTACGTATTAAAGTCCCATCTGGTTTCCACAGCTTTACCGTGTTGTCGAAGCTTGCTGAGGCGAGGGTGTTGCTATCTGGGCTGAATGCGACTTTCAAGAGACCACGGTTATGTCCTTCAAGGGTGCGTATTAAAGTCCCGTCTGGTTTCCACAGCTTTACCGTTTTGTCGCGACTCGCCGAAGCAATCATTTCGCCATTAGGACTGAAAACTACACTATAGACTATATCGCTATGTCCTTTCAGGGTGCGTATTAAGGTTCCATCTGCTTTCCAAAGTTGTACTGTACCGTCAGCACGAGCCACGGCAATTCTCTTTTGATCGGGGCTGAATACTACACTATTAACAACAATATAAGGCAAAACGTTCGAAGGCCGAAAATTAGCATCTTTGAGAGTTTGTAGCAAGGTGCCATCAAGCCTCCTGATTTCGATATTGTTCGTATTGTCCGAACTTACCGACCAGGTAAGAAACTTACCCTCTTGGGTAGTGAAAACCATTCCCCGCTGTTTTGAGTTGGCTTCTAAGATACCATTTCTGTTCCAAACTTTGACTGTAGTATCTCCACTCGTGGCAGCAATCCG
The DNA here is from genome assembly GCF_010672755.1 of Moorena sp. SIO1F2. Taxonomy (NCBI): domain Bacteria; kingdom Bacillati; phylum Cyanobacteriota; class Cyanophyceae; order Coleofasciculales; family Coleofasciculaceae; genus Moorena; species Moorena sp. SIO1F2. The sequence continues at coordinate 32,031 of NZ_JAAHFV010000024.1, read as the reverse complement.
CTCACCATTAGGACTGAAAACTACGCTCATCACCCGACTGCTATGTTCTTCCAATCGGTTGCTTTCTCTTATACCATGCACCGCCTGTAGTAGTGTTGCTCTTACTTGATTTTGTAGCTGATTTTTTGGCTTGAATAACAGCAAAAGTGGTTGCTGTAGTGACTTTGCTGCCCTTAAACTATCGACCAAGGCTTGTAACTGGTTCGAGGGCAAGTTGGCTTCTGAGGCTTCTTGAGAAGCCCTAACTTGACCTATCAGCGCCTCCCTTTGAGCAATCAAAGATAAAATGGTCAACCCGCTCAATCCCAGCATTACGCCCAATGCAATTCCCCAATTCCTTTGGGTATTTCGCCGTCTTCGCTTAACACTTCGTAGTACAAATTCCGCTTCTACTTGGTTTAACCAATTGTTATCAGGAGATTTGAGTACCTCCTTATTCAATACATCCAAATAGGGGTTCGCATTCCAAAGAAATCTGGTTTTTCCGTGATCATTCCACTCTAAGGCGGATGGAGTTAAACGACGTTGTAATTCCAGATTTTTCTCTTGTTGAACCCAATGCCGTAGCTTTTGCCAACCCCGTACTAAAGCATCATGGGCTGGTTCTACATAAAGATTCCGTACAGTATCTTCTCCTTTCACCAATAACCGTGCATTGGTAAAGCGCTCAATTACTTCCTTCACTAAACCATTTTTCTGAGGCGGATATTCTAGTTCTGATAAAAGTACGCGCCTACGGGCTAACTCACCCCCAGTCAGGGCAACCATCCGCAACATTACATGACGGATAACTTGGTCATAAGCGGGATTTTCTTTAACTAGCGCCTGATATTCCTGATCAGCCCTTTGAGTTAGCGATCGCATTACTCCCCCCAATTCAATATAATCGGCTTGAGTCAACGCCCGGTCAATAGTGATGCCTCTATATTGTGCCTCCCGTTGTCGCCTTAAGTATTTCAGATAAAGTTCGCTCAAGGCAAAAGACAGCAGTGGTAAGCATCCCGGCATATCCGCCACTTCATTAATCAATTCTTCTACAAGTTTGTGGGGCTGAAAATACATCACCCGTGCTTCTGCGGGTTTCTGAATCGCTTCGCCCAGTTCAGCTCGCGTCATCGCTGGTACAATAAATCGTCCCCAGTTAAGTTCTTCGCCGACAAACTTTAAGCCAGCATCCCTGACTTGGGGTTCAAAGTCAGAACGTAGGGATAGTACTACCCGTAATTTATCCCCATGGGCATTTATGGCTGTGAGTATCTGTTGGAAAAATTCCTGACGCTCATCTAAGTTTTGACAGAGTGTAATAATTTCTTCGCTTTGGTCAATAAACAGTAATAACTTAGAGTTGGGGTTATTTTTCGCCCAAACATCAATGCTCATTGCCAGGTTCTGCTCTGGGTTTTGTCGCTCTACCCTTGGTAACTTAGCATTACATAGCACATTATTTAACGGTTGCAAGGGAGTCTCACCAGGACGGATGGGTGACAAAATACACCATTTCTCAGTATTATCTTGCCGTAGTTTGGGAATTAATCCGGCTTTTACCAAGCTAGACTTACCGGAACCGGAAGCACCCAACACCACTGTCAAGGGATTAGCTTTGACAAAATCTTCTAACTTTTCTACTAGTAATGTTCTACCGAAAAACAGTGAACTGTGTTTCTCGTCAAAGGAGTTTAAACCGCGATAGGGATTTTGTGAGAGATCTAAAGGTGGTGCGGGGGGTAAATTAAGTTCATGTCCGGGAGAAAGAAAGATATATTCTCCCTTATCGTGCTTATTTAAACACCAAATACCAGGGGTTTGTCGTAGATGGCATTTTTCTGTGGGTATTTCGACTCGATTCCGTAAATGTAAATATAATTCGGTGGCTGTAATTACCCCATCTCCAGCGGGTTTGCCATTCGTAGCTGGAGGAATTATATCTGCTGCACCTTCGAGGGCTTCTAATAATGCTGCCGCAAAAGGGGAATGATTGCCGACTTGACCGCGTACGCTATCTAAATAAAAGTTATCGAGGGCTTTTTGGTCCGAGGCTGAGGACGTAATGATTTGCCAGGCTGGGTCAGTAATAAAACGGTCGTATCGTTCTTGGTGAATTACTTCTGGCGATGTTAGTAAATCCCTGGTGCTTGACCATTTAAAAGCACCAGCAAAACAGCAGTCGAGGATACCCAAGAAATGACGACAGGGTAATTTAATTAAAGCATCGTGTAACTTGGTCATGGGCAGATAACTATTAGTATCCCCTAAGGATGCATCTTGAGGAATTAAGTAACCAGCCGGACCATCATCCCCATTGAGGGCGACTCCATGACCAGCGAAGTAAAAGAATAAGCGGTCATTTTCAGTGACAAGTTCTGGTAAGGTATGAAATAAAAATTTGTGGAAGTTAGACAGAGTTGCCACTTCGTCTAGGCATTCCCAGACTTCGTAATCATGCTTCTCGCGGAGAATTTCCACTAGTTTTTTGGCATCGTTTACGGCGGTGTTCAGGGGAGAAATGCCGTTGGTGTAGTTATTGATACCGATGATAAAGGCGAGATTGCGGGAGAACATATAGCGTTGGGTGCATCTCATATTTGTAAAAAAGAAGGGGCGGGGGCGCGGGGAGTGTGGGGCCCGGGCGCGGGAATTTTATTATAATTTTTGCCTAATTTCAAAAGCGAGATGCACCCTATAGCCTTTCCTGTAGGAGATGTAAACTAGGCAGAAGTGTTGATTCTTAGAACTTAGAACTAAAAAAAAGCACCAAATTGTGTTATATAGCGGTTTTCAATTGGGTAAGGTACAGATTCCTGGGTTTTAGGGAACAGGGAACAGGGAACAGAGAAGAGGGAAGAGGGAAAAAATCCTGTGTACCTCATAGTTATGAAAAACGCTTTAATTAGTTCTATAATGATTTAAAAAAAGTTTCCAAAATTTGTAAAGGATATCTTAAAATCTCTCCCAAGACCGCGCTGCATCGCTTGTCGAAAATTCTCCCCATCTCCCCATCTCCCCATCTTCCCCCTCTCCCCACACTCTTACCCCTGTTCCCTAGGCAACACTTCTGCCTATTACCAATTACCATGCTTCATTGATAAATTGAACAAAATTGTTGGCTTCTCTAGGGCTGATACTAATAAAAATAACCAGATAAATAATTAGCATCAGGCTTAATGTATTGAATTCTTTCATTTCTAATTTCCTCAGACTACTTACTGATTGACTTAGTGATTGACTTAGTGATTGAAGGTATAATAGTAAGGATTCCTAAGTATTCAGCTATCAACAGCTGATAGCTGGCAAGGGTAGCTTTTCAACTAGCCCGTTAGCCCTAGGCTGAATCCTGACATTGCTGTCGTTTAGAACTCTTCAACTTCCTCTAGTTTCGTCGCTTTTTCAGGTTTTAACAGTACCCTTGTGGGTACTCTTAATCCTGGAACTCTCAGCTTTAGGACTGTGATTCGTCACAATCCCCATATCTACCCAAAGCTGGATAATCAGCTACACAGGATTTTTTCCCTATTCCCTATTCCCTGTTCCCTATTCCCTATTCCCTATTCCCTATTCCCTATTCCCTGTTCCCTGTTGTCTATTCCCTATTCCCTATTCCCTATTCCCTATTCCCGATTCCCGATTCCCGAACCCAATTGATAACTGCTATATTGGGTGGCACCGGTGCCTACAGGATTGAACTGACTATCTGCCTAGCTCATAACTCCCTTTGATTGTGCGGTCGTTTTCTTTTGTCTGTTAGTCTTGTTACCTTTTTATCTGTTCACAAATTTTTCACTCTACCCTGATAGGATGTCGTACTGGTAGTTAATTGTAATAGAGGTAATAACCTCTATTGTTGTTCACGTGTTATTCAGGGCTGATTGACTGACAAAACTCCTACAAACTATGGTATCTGCTATCCCGCTAGGGGGTCCCCTAGTTCATGTAGGGTTGGCAGTGTACCAGACAGATAATCAAGCTTGCAAAGGGCGTTGCTAGGCACTGCCCACCCTACCATTAATGACTAGCTAATAACTCAAGTTCATGTAGGGTTGGCAGTGTACCAGACAGATAATCAAGCTTGCAAAGGGCGTTGCTAGGCACTGCCCACCCTACCATTAATGACTAGGGGGTAAAACCCCTACCTAGTTCATGTAGGGTTGGCAGTGTACCAGACAGATAATCAAGCTTGCAAAGGGCGTTGGTAGGCACTGCCCACCCTACCATTAATCACTACGATTAATAACTACCTAATAACTCAAGTCTGTTAAAACGGACTAGAGATAAAGGGTTGTAGTCGGTTGAAACCGACGTTAGCTATGAGCCGTGGACTTAAATCCATGGCGGGTTTGATAGCAAAGCCCAAGATTTTTGAGTAAACCAGTATTCAAAGACAGACTACGCCAGACTCAAACCTCATCTTTATATGCCCAAAAACCGGGATTTTGGGGATTGGTCAATAACATCTAAATCGGTAGCTCCTGAGTAGTTTGTAGCTACCTAATAATTGAAGTAGCAATGGATAAGCCAATGGAAATTTTCAAGCAACGTCAGCAGCCAAAAAAAAACAATTCTCAAAGTGCTAATTTTTACTACTTTAGAGGAATTAGCCATCTAGTGGTGGGCAGATTTCAAGCAGCCATTCTGGAATTGAATGAAGCCATTGAGATTGACCCCAACCATGCTGCTGCCTATGACAACCGTGGCATATGCCTTCGAGAATTAGGAAAGCATCAAGAAGCCCTAGCAAATTTTCAAAAATCAGCTGCAATTTATCAAAAACAGGGTAAAAATGATGATTATCAGAAAATAATAGCCAAAATTCACCACCTTTACTCACGGTGATTCACTTAAGCCAGTGCAGTAGGCAAAAGTTAACTACAGCTGCGCTTTCCGCTTCAGGACTGACACAAAACTGGGCACTAAGCGCTACAAGCAGTAGGGTACGTTAATAGCGCACCCTACAGATATGGTTACTACGGAAGTCCTGAATTCTTACTCTCGCCTTTTTCATAAATTTTCAGAAAGCAGCTGATTAACTAGTGGGTTTTTCAAAGACCATGCACGATTGGCGAGGCTCGCCAACGGCATCCATTGATTAACTCATTTAACAATCATTTGTCAAATATTATTTTTATTTTTCCAAAGTTAATTGGAAATTGAATAATGACCAATGTTGGATTATTACTTGAAACAAAAGCACCCAGTCATGCAACTTGGTAAAATTCTGCTTCGTAAACGACTTATTTCTCCAAGTCAACTCAATAGAGCCCTTGAAATCCAGTCTTTAACTGGGATAAAATTGGGAGAAATTTTGGTAACTAAAGGATTGATTGAATCTCAAGATTTGGACCAAGCACTTTTGGAACAATATTGGCGAATAAATGGGTTTTGGGTCATTGACTAGTACTCCTGGGCAAAATTCAAAATTCAAAATTATTCTGGGTTTTGATAGCTTTGAATGGGATCTTAGGATTAGCAGAGATTAGCTATTACCAGCAAGAGGAGCAATTTATCGGCTCCGTTTAATCATCCACCATACTTTATCCGTTACTACATCCGTTACTACATCCGTTACTATAGCAATTGCTGAGTTCACTGCTCCCTAAAACCGAGAGATTTATGACCGAATTTAAAACCGCTATATAACCATAGTTATAATTATTTAAATTGTCATAATTCATAATATCAAATTTGAAATGAGAGTAATATTTTGCGATAGCGTCTTTGACCATAAACTGATAGAACCTGATTACGAATAAGAGATGAAAGCTGCCCAATTAGCTGGCTTCATAACTTCCCTATTCAGCTTTGAAGACTTGACTGATGGCAAAGTAGGTCGTGCATTAAGGTATGTGGAAAATGCGGAAGTTGAGGAATTGGCTATTTATCGTGGATGGATGTTAACGCCTTCATCCTATGGGTTACTTTATCATGGACTTTTAAAAAAGAATATCAAACTGGTCAATACTCCAGCAGAATTTAAATATTGTCACTATTTACCTGAGTATTATCCAAAAATAAAGGCTTTAACTCCAAAATCGAATTGGACAGTGGGTCAGGAAATGAATAATTTTTAAGTAATTAATTCCCTGTTCGATGAGTTTGGTAACTCTCCTATTATTGTCAAGGATTATGTGAAATCAGAAAAGCACAACTGGCATGAAGCCTGCTTTATTCCAGATGCATCCAATAAAGAGAACGTGAAGAAGATAGTAGAAAGGTTCATAGAGCTGCGAGGTTCGGCCTTGAATGAAGGGCTGGTTTTCAGAAAATTTGAACAGCTGGAATTTTTAACGGAACATTCTAAAAGTGGTATGCCATTGACAAAAGAGTACAGACTATTATTCCTTTTTGGTAAATTGGTAAAAATGTTTAATTATTGGGATGAAGGTGACTATGGTGATACCATAACCGATTTCACGCCTTTTATTGATGTTGCCAAAGCAATAGATAGTAATTTTTTAACGATGGATATTGCCAAGAAGAATAATTATGAGTGGATTATTATAGAACTTGGTGATGGTCAAACAGCTGGGCTACCGGATAATGCCAACAAGGAGGAATTTTATATGGAATTAAACAAAAACATACGCCAGCATGTTTAATGCCCAACTGTAAGCTATAAATCAGGAGATCAATATGTATTGATTACTGAACCGGAACGGTTGGTAAATTAGGTGAAGCCATTTAGTGATAAAATTCCCCTAACGCGATCTCAAGACATAACAAGAAAGCTGAATATGGGAGCAGGAAAGCCGGTGCTCACCCTCACCGCAGGTTGGGCTAGGGCAATGTCAATCACCCTGGGTGGGGTAACCCTAGCCATGTCGGGAAACTGTGTTTTAGCCGACTATGCCTTGGCGGACATTGTTCCAGATCTGACATTGGGTTCAGAAGGGTCTGTGGTGATACCTAATACCACCGTCCGAGGAGAAATCGGGGATGTGATCGAAGGTGGCGCAACACGAGGTGCTAACCTATTCCACAGTTTTCAGGAATTTAATGTTGGGGAACTGCAACGGGTTTATTTTGCTAATCCCTCTGGGATCGAGAATATTCTAACCAGGGTAACTGGGGGGAATCTATCCAATATTCTAGGGACTTTGGGAGTAGATGGACCAGCAAATCTGTTTTTGCTCAATCCCAATGGCATTGTGTTTGGCTCCCAGGCAAAATTAGATGTAGCTGGTTCGTTTTTTGCGTCTACTGCTAATAGCTTGGTATTTGGTGATGGGCTGGAGTTTAGTGCCACATCCCCACAAGCCCCGCCACTGTTAACGATTAATATTACTCCAGGATTGCAGTATGGTAAATATGACCCCAGGACAACAATTACAAATGCTGGGAATTTAGCTGCTGGAAAAGACTTGACCCTAGCAGCAGGCAATCTCGATTTACAGGGTCAACTGGATGCTGGTAGGAATTTGACTCTGTTGGCAGAAGATACAGTCAACATCACCGATAGTGTAGCGCAACCGTTTAAAGCGTACTCTGGTGGTTCGCTACTGATTCAGGGAAATCAGTTAATTACTATTGCAGCAAAGAACCATTCCGATAGTGGTTTATTGGCTGGGTTGGATTTACGGTTGCGCTCTGCTAATCCCATCACCGGAGATACTAACTATACCGTTGGCGGAAATATCATCATTGAGCAGTTGGATGGTAACCCAGGAAATTTCATCAGTCCCAATGATCCCATTATTCTGGCCAATGGGGATGTCAGTTTAGGAAACTATACCGGAGCATCACTGCATATTTTGGCAGGAGGTAGTGTTACCGTTGGTGACATCGAAATTAACTCTACCGATACCGGGGATAATGCGATTAGCCCTAGTAACTCCAATCCGTTTTTGGCTAGTCTGGCTAATGTCACCTTGTCGGACGAAGCGAGAACCTCTGTAGTGATTGATGGCAGTAAGCGACCTACTTTAGATATCCGTGCTGGCATAGATTGGACATTACTCGGCGGTTTTCCAGGAAATACCGATAGTGGTAACCTTGCGCCTAACTTTGGCAGTGCTGCTACTAGTGCAAATATCGAAATTGGTGAGGTCTCGATTAATGCTCCCAATGGACTGGTATTGTTAACGAATCAGTATCAACCTAACCCATCCTTAGTTAGTGACACCCTTAAAATTAGTTCGCTTCTGACTGGTGATGGTACGGATAAAAATAACTTCAAGACATTGAATAGCCAGAGGTTTTCAGGAAATGGTGGCTCGGTCTTGATTGATTATCGTGGGGGGATTGACATAAGCGATCGCATTGATGCGTCTTCCGCTTCTGGGCAAGCAGGGGATATTACTGTGATTACAAATGGTCAACTATCCCTTGAAAGTGACAAAAGTTTCATTATTAGCAATACCTTTGGCACCGAAAAAGCTGGGGATATTACTATCGATACTGGGTCACTCTTTGCCACAGGCGGTGCTCAAATCGAAACCAGTACCTTTGGTCAAGCAGATGCTGGGAAAATTACCATTGTTGCTGATGATACAGTAACCTTTGACGGATTCGCACTACAGCCAGAGGATCGGGACATATCTGATCGAGCAACGGGTCCAGTCAATATTATCAGAGAAGGGGCTGAAGGTAACAGTGGTGGTATTTCGATTACCACAGGTTCCTTGTTTATAACTGGTGGGGCTCAACTCCAAGTCAGAGTTGGAGATCGACAGACCAATGACGAATCCAATGACAAATCCGTTGGTAACTCGGGGGATATTGAAATTTTTGCCCGTGATACAGTTTCCTTTGGCCCCGGGCAGACCGAATTTGGTGGTACTGCCGTCACTAGTATCGAGAAGCAAGGTGAGGGTAAGGCTGGTGATATTAATATTAAGGCAAGGTCGGTTTCTTTAACTGTTGGTTCACTGCAATCTAACACCCTAGGTAAAGGGGATGCGGGTAACGTAGAAATTATCGCTACAGAGACAGTCACCTTCGACAAAAGTCCTAATTCTATTCTCAGTAGGGTTAACCCAGAGGGTAAGGGCAATGGCGGCGATGTTCACATAGAAACTGGGTCACTTTTCCTCACCAATGGTTCTCGTATTATTTCTGAGACACGAGGCACAGGAAATGGCGGTAACGTCACAATTAAGGCACGGGATCAGGTGATTTTCGATGGGGTAGGGACTGAAGATGATCCTCTGTGTGATGATATATGTCCCAATGGTGTGTTCAGTAGTGTCTCATCAAAAGCGATGGGAAATGGTGGAAACATAGATATCTCAACTAATCAGCTAATACTGCGAGGTACCGGCAAGATTTCTGCTGAGGCTTTTAAGAATCAGAATTTCCCACAAGTCAAGGGCGGCAACATCGATATTGAGACCGAATTACTGATTGCCTTTCCCCCAACTCCTCCTGATGGTAGCGATATCCTTACCAAAGCTCCAACGGGTCAAGGGGGTGATATCACAATCGATGCCTTCACCATTTTGGGTGATATTGAAGAGCGCCCAGCCACTGATGGCAATAGCACCAATGATGTAGATGCCACTGGTAGTATAAACGGTAATGTAACTCTCAACATCACCAATGACTTCCTGGAGCGCGAGCCAAACAGCTTACCCACGGAACCGGGCAAAGCTCAATTTTACCAGCGCTGTCAACCAGGTAATAGCTCTGGCAGTAGGTTTATCAATACTGGACGTGGCGGCATACCCCCTCGCCCAGGTGAAATCAGCAGCAATACCCTTTGGGAAGATATACGCCGTCCCACTGCCCGTGGACGGTATCGCTCCCGTACGGCATTGGTGAAGCCCCCCGTTAAGCCCCCCACTACCCCTAAGCCAAAACGGATTATAGAAGCTCAAGGCTTGATGATTGATGCTGATGGCAATATCTTTCTGACTGCTTATCCCACTACCGTGACACCGGATGGGTCTTGGCGGCTGTCTGGAGAGTGTGGGCACAGGTAGTGTGGGGAGATGGGGAGTGTGGGGAGATGGGGAGAATTGAGGTAAATTTTAAATTCAATGTTCACAACTCCGACTCCCTACTCCCTACTCCCTACTCCCTACTCCCTACTCCCTACTCCCTACTCCCTACTCCCTACTCCCTACTCCCTAATAATAATAAGGATTTTTCGGTTCAGGAATTTTCTTAATCCCACTGGCTTCAATCACCAGCTGGCGTCTATCATCCAAGGTTTCAGTAATCATTTGACCTTCAACCTCGATCCAGGTATCGGAGGGATAATCATTACGGTTTTCATTAATTTTTACTGGCAAACCCAAAGGATAAGCGTCAGCAGCACAACAGGTAATCACAAACCGGGAAATTAAGAGATGGTCTGGAGGGAGATTAGGAGCAATTACTACAAAACCATCCACTTTTACCTTTTGACCGGTATAGGCATCTGGTTCAGGATAAACATTCAAAAGCTTGATCCATTCAATTAGGGTGCGCTTTTCAGGATTGCTAGCACTGCGAAAGGATTGCGGTTGCGATCGCGTTATGGTGGGGGAGTCGGCTATACCCCGGTGTAGGGCGGTTTGGCTAGTAAATGCCTTGGGTGTCACGATTAAACCAACCATTGCCGTAGCGATTAGGAAGCCACTACTCCAACTAGGGGGAAATAAAGTTGTATGTTGAACAGCTGGTCTAGTTACTGCCTTACCTAATCGGTGTTTACGCTCTAACTTCAGGAGTTGGGATAACCTCAACCCTGATATTAACAATAAAATTATACCAGTGATAACTACCAAGCTAAAGTAATTGGGATGAATTAACAAACTTAACTCACCAGTTAGCCAGGATTTCAACAATAAAACTCCCCATAACGCTAAGGAAATTACTTCTGAAAGAGGAATTGACCAGTTTCTCCTGTAAGAACTTTTTCTGGACAAACGTCCTGAATGGTTAGATGGATTCATAATTAACAAGTCAATTGATTGTAGGAAGATTTAAAATTTAATCTAGGGAGTCGGAAATTTAGAATTAATAATTTAGAATTAATAATTTAGAATTTAGAATTTAGAATTTAGAATCGGGAGTAGGGAGTAGGGAGCAGGGAGTAGGGAGTCGGGAGTCGGGAGTCGGGAGTCGGGGTTAAGAGTTTGAGGCGGGGGCGGGGGAATACATTTTGGTAAACGTTTATTACTGGATTTAACACTTCTGTTAAAATTGATCGTCACCCTTAATCTTTCATCATTTATCCTTAATAATTAACATTTTATAATCAGTAAATAGTTTTCATTATACTTATTATTCCCGATTCCCTACTCCCTACTCCCTACTCCCTACTCCCTACTCCCTACTCCCTACTCCCTACTCCCTACTCCCTACTCCCTACTCCCTAACTCACATACAAATTAAGAAACAAAGTCAATAAAAATGTTAATTGCCCTGCTATTAGAAATAGGTAAATGATTGACTTGGTTTTAAATACAGATAACAGTAAACCGATGGCTTTGATGTCAATCATTGGTCCGAAGATTAGAAATGCTAACAACGAGCCACTGGTGAAGGTTGAGGCAAAGGCGAGGGCAAAAAATGCATCGACGGTGGAACAGATGGATACTACAGCGGCCAATAGCATCATGGCCAAAATAGACATCACTGGTCCTTGACCGAGGCTAATGATAATATCACGGGGGATAACGACTTGAATGATGGCTGCGATCGCACTACCTAAAACTAGGATTGAGCCTAGCTCCCGAAACTCTTGTATAGCATTTTCGACAAAGAGCTGTAGTCGATCAGATAAGGGTTTAGTATTTATGTTCTGGCTAACGGGTGTGTTTAAGACATTAGCGTCTAAGGGCAAAGGTGTACCAGATTGACCGAGTAAATATGAGCCTGATTGTAGTAATGCTGGCTTATCCTCAGCAAATTTCCTTGGTCTAGAGCGAAACACTGCTCGTTGCAGTAGGGGGCCTAAGTCTTTCTGAGTACTGAAGACACAGCCGATAAAGATGGAAATACTTAAGGAAAATAAAATTCGCAATACCCAGATTTCCGGCTGGTCTCGAAAGGCTACCCAAGTTGACCAAATTACTACAGGATTGATGGTTGGGGCTGCGAGCAAAAACCCAATTGCTACTGGTGCTGGTGCTCCCTGGCTCAGCAACCGCCTAGCCACTGGCACATTACCACACTCACACACTGGGAACAAAAAGCCGACACAACTACCAAAAACTGCTCCTAGAAAGGGGTGGCGAGGCATACTAGCAATTAGCTTGCGCTCATCCACAAAAAACAGCAATAAGCTGGAGAGAATAACCCCCAGTAGCAAAAAAGGTGTTGCTTCAACCAACAAACTCAAGAATAGGGTGAAGGCGTTGTTGAGCTGATTCATGCATTTTCCTATTTATGCTTGAGCAACGTGTTAAGCAAGAGAAAAATCAAAGGTCAAAGGTCAAACACTAGTCTAGGGCAAGGCTTTTGGCTACCAGCGATAGGCAAATTTAATCGGGAATACCTTACCTGATACCAGATGATTCTTTTCTTTTCTAGCATAGAGGCTAGCTGTTTCCCCGTAGGGTGGCGCTTAGCTACACTTCATGAGAGGGTTGGGAATAGGTGACAGTGTTACTATCCTTGTTACTATCCTGATGAAAGGGTAAGCCAATGTCTGACCTAAGCAAAATAGTATACCCTAATCTTGACCTATTCCTCTACGATCTACGGGAAGGTCTAGGGCAAGACCCGGAAATTATTGATCACAACCGTGAACGATTCTGGCAAAGAATCTATGGTCATCCCGAGGGTGATGAATCAGACCTGATCCTAGAGCCCACCTTACTGGCTAAGCTCAAACAGGCAGAACGCTCAGAATCTAGGTTGGTGGAACTATTGGGTGCTGATGTGGTCAAGCATTTCGAGCGTCCTTTGGAAGGCTACTACTACCCTATCCAAATTGGTAACACTTACGCCCTTCAGGTCAACTGTTCCGGAGTTTATGCTGATGGTATCAGACAATCCAACCATTCCCCCCAACCCATTACAAATATTAAGAAAATCCAAGGGGAAATTCTTGCCCACATCAATCACCAACCTGGAGCAATTGGTCAAACTTGGATCATGTGGGGTCAACTGTGTGACCGTGATCAAGACCCGACACAAATTGCCCTAGAATGCTACAAGCAACTGGTGTCTCAATCCGACTGGTCAAGAGACTTCCAAGCCCAAGGCAAAGTGCTAGGGGGGACTTTATTTGAATTTTGGCGTCCTCCCGCCGATTGGTCAGAGCCAGAAGCGATCAAGCACAACCATCATTTGTTAATCTGGTTGTTTCCCAAAAAGCGGTCTATTGATTCTATCATCGACACCATTACTGGCATTTATATAGACTTAATTTACCTATTGTATTATCGTAACAAAATTCTTTGGGCTTATGGTGAAATTAACAGACCACTAGCAGAACTTAAAGCTGATCTAGTCTCAGTTAAAAGTACTATTGATCAGATCAGTATGTTACCCCAAAATACAGTAAAATTAAGGGAAATACTAAGCAATAATCTCAACCTATTGTCTCGTTATGCTACTAATTTAGGGAGGCTGGATTCCCAAACCCAAACCATTAAAACCAATATCGAAGATTACCAACAACGATTGATTAAATTAAAACAGGTTTATCAACGGAGTGATTGGCACATTCTGGGAGAGTTTAGGGATTTAGCAGCTAGCCAATATCTGCAACAATTGGAGATGGAGCATGGCAGATTAAAGTCTGGTTTAACCTTACTAGAAAATCTAATTCGGACAGTAGATGGCATGACCCAAACTTACCAAACTCAGAGTAATCGCAGCTTACACCAAAGCATTGCTCTGGCTGGTGTGGGAGTAGCAACCAGTAGCATTACCGCTACTGTCCTAGTTAAACAACAACCCCCTGATAATAATAGTATCTTTATAGTAACACCAGCTTTTGCCTGGAGTATTCTCACTGGTGCGATCGCTACTCTGGTAATGTGGATAATTTTACGGTTATTTAGTCGTTAAGGGAATAGGGAACAGGGAGTAGGGAGTAGGGAGTAGGGAGTAGGGAAATGGGGAGATGGGGAGATGGGGAGATGGGGAGATGGGGAGATGGGGAGATGGGGAGATGGGGAGATGGGGAGATGGGGAGTCGGGAGTCGGGAGTCGGGAGTCGGGAGTCGGGGTAATAAAATTGAATGTAGCTGATCAGCTTAAAAAACGTTATATAAATTATTAAAAATAAGGGTTAATTATAACTGTTTCATTTCAATAAAAATGCCTTGTTTAATACGTTTTGTATTAAACAAAAAACCTTGAAATAAGAGTCAATAATAATTGCTAAAAATTTTAAATTACTAAGCTAAATCATTCCCGATTCCCGATTCCCGATTCCCGATTCCCGATTCCCGATTACCTGTTACCTACTCCCTACTCCCTACTCCCTACTCCCTTTCCTTTATGTACTTAAAAAAATCCCAAACCGCTTTATTACTGCTGCTGTGGATTACAATTGGGGCTTTGCTGCGCTTTGCTGGTCTACGGGTTTTACCTCCTTGGACTGATGAATGTGCGACAACAGTATTTAGCTTGGGCAACAGTTTTTACTCGTTACCTCTGAATCAGTTTATGGGAGTAGAAACGCTATTAAGCCCACTACAACCGTCTGCTGAGGCTGGCATTAGTAATGTTATTCATTATTTATTAACGGAAAGTACCCATCCCCCAGTTTATTTTGCTCTGACTCATCTGTGGTTGAAACTATTCCGATTAGAGGATGGTATGGTTTCCATTTGGGCAGTGCGATCGCTTTCTGCTTTATTGGGAGTAATCTCGATTCCTGCTATCTTTTGCCTAGGTCGGCTGGCCTTTCGCTCACTATTGGTAGGTCATATAGCAGCAGCAATGATGGCTGTCTCTCCTTTCGGGATTTTCCTCGCTCAACAGGCTCGTCATTATACTCTGGCTATTTTGCTAGTGATAGCATCTCTGGGTTGCTTGGTGAAAGCGGTAGAGTTAATCCACCGTGGTGAACGGTTGCCTAGTTGGCTAGGGTTAGCGTGGGTGGGAGTGAATAGTCTGGGCATTGCTACCCATTATTTTTTTATCCTGACTTTAGGTGCGGAAGCGATCGCATTATTCGGACAAGCTTGGCGACAAACTCAGCAAGACCGACTAGCTTTGATCAAACCTTACTGGTGGCGGATTTATGGAGTAGCTATCGGTTCCTTAGCCGGATGTTTAGTGTGGATACCGGCCTTACAAGCGATTCATGATAGTCCCCCTACCCAATGGATTTATAGCCAAAATGCGATCGCACGATGGATTGAACCCATAGGACGATTCTTACTATGGCTGTTCAGTATGGTGTTACTGCTACCTTCTTCTTTCTATGACCTATCCCTAGAAATTATTATTGTTTCCGGTATAGTTACGTTAATCCTGGTGATTTGGATAGTATCCCATCTCCGCTATGGACTGAAATTGCAGCAACTCGATCACCATAACCGTTTCGCTTTCACAATCCTAAGGGAGTATGTCTTAGCAGCAATTGGGTTATGTTTAGTCTTGACCTGGGGTTTCGGTATAGATTTAAGCACAGCCCCTCGTTTTCACTTCGTCTACTTTCCAGCAGTGATCCTCTTGGTGGCAGCAAGCTTAGGTGGTTGTTGGAATCAGATAGTGGGGAATAGGGAACAGGGAATAGGGAACAGGGAGCAGGGAGCAGGGAGCAGGGAGCAGGGAACAGGGAGCAGGAACCCTCTTGATCAGGGGGGGAAAGAATACCGAAGTCTTAATCAGGAGCGGACAGAGCTGGGATCCCCCCTAACCCCCCTTAATAAGGGGGGGAAAGAGGAGGGAATAGGGAACAGGGAGCAGGGAAATGGAACAAAATCCGATGTACCTGATCGGGATGACAAAGGGTATACAGCAAATTCCGCCCCCCTAACCCCCCAATTCTGGGGGGAATTAGCGGATGCTTCGCTTTTTGACAGATGGGGATTTAGGGGGCTTGCAGCTAAAGGCAGTGAGGTCAATTCATCTGAAAAAGGCTATAAGTCTTACTTTGGCAGAAGGATAGTTGTAGCGGTATGGTTGATTGGGCTGTTGGGTGGATTAGTGACAGTCTCGAATCTTGGTTATCTTCAAAACGAACGCCCGGATCTATTAGTGTCTATTATTAACGAAGCAAGTGAAGCACCGGTTGCGATCGCAACGACCTACAAACACCATGGACAGACCGGGCGCATGATGGGATTAGCTTGGGGATTGAAAGGTATGGCTGTTGCTAATGGTTCTAATGATAATTCCAGGGATTTTCCCCAATTTTTCTTAGTAGATCGTGACCGGAATAGTTCCAGTTACGAGGATTCTGTCAAACAATTGCAACAAAAATTAATGGAATTGCCACGACCACTAGACTTATGGTTAGTCAATTTCCGTACCAAAATTGACCTAGAATCTCAGCAATGTTTTCGAGAAAAGCGCTCTCGAAAGTGGGCTGGTCAATACAGTTATAAGCTTTATCGATGTGTTGGGGAAAATCGAAACTGATCCGTTGCAGAAACGAGCAACATCATAGTAAAGTACTGAGGGGAAGTGATTCATTGTCAAATGAACCACTAGATCTAGTAAAGTACAGAGGGAGCATGCCAGTGATGCAGATCACTTATTCAGAGCATTTGTACTAAAGCTATCAGCTTGAGCGCTACGCGCACGCTACGCGAACAGCGAACAGCGATTAGCGCTACGCGCACGCTACGCGAACAGCTAATGCGCTAGGCTCACACTAATTGAGGTGTTTATGGGGAAAGTGCCACCTTGAGGTGCTTTTGAATAAAATAAGCTGACTGCTGAATGCTGAATGCTGAATGCTTACCTTTCATCTGCTCCCAAGTACAGAGATGGTAACCAAATATCTAAAAAACGGTTACCAATCAATTTTTAGTATTTCAAAGGAAAAAACCAAAAATGAATCGTATTTACACACTTTGTTTGAGTTTTGCTCTAGCCGTGATCATACTTTTTAGCGGTGGAGTAGCTTTTGCCAGCAAACTACCTGAACTCGGAACCTACGTTTCTGAAGACAACAACTTCACAATCCAGATTACCGATAAAGATTCAAGCATTGGTCGAATCACCGCTGTTTATACGACGACTTACAGTCCTGTAGGAGCATTTAGCAAAAGTGGTAATATCGGGAATTTCGGTTGGGTCACTAATCAGGAGAAGGGTCGGTGTTGCGACACCGCTCCTTTTTCGATAAGTTTCACCTTACAAGAACGGCCTTCTGGTTGGCCTTATGCTATTCGTGATACATGGGCAGGTGCCTACCTAGACGGCAACAAGCTCCAGATGGGGGGCGTCCGTTCCTATGTCAATAAAGAGGGTGTTGTGGAAGTATCAAGCCTTGGAACCTTGACGTTTTATAAGTAAGATTTTCACAAACAAACAGTCGCGAATACATTTTTAACCTTTTCAAAGGTAAAGTCGAGATAAACAATACCCTGTAATAAGGGAAGCTCAAAGGAGCAATCAATAGAACGGTAGTCAAATGACTGCCGTTTTTTTGACGATTTATCGCTATCTATGGCAGTTCTCAATTGTTTCCCCTTCCCTGCTCCGTTCGCGGTGGCCCACGGCCTTAGTCACTACTCCCTACAAGGCAACACAAAAGTTCCTTACCCAATTCAGAAGTGTTATAAAAAGGTAAGCATTCAGCCTAATGCTGACAGCTGACGGTTGACAGCTGATTGCTTACATAAAAAAATAAAACCTAGTCAAACTACCATGGATAAAGATACTAAATTTGCTTTACTAGTTATTGCTATTCCCCTGTGTGGGTTAATTTATTGTGGCTCAGCAATAGCAGTGATGGTTTACAGCGAATATGTAAGAGAACATCCCCTGACATTTGGTACCCTTTTCCTACTAATTCCCTTCGCTACCGGAGCATTCATTTGGCTGAGAGCTTCCGCTAAAGCTTATCAAGGAAAGGAAACAGAGAGAATTAAGAATTAAGAATTAAGAATTGAGAATTAAGAATTGAGAATTAAGAATTGAGAATTAAGAATTGAGAATTTAGGTAAGCATTCAGGCGTCAGACTTTAACGGAAAGCGGAAAGCTGTTCGCGTAGCGTGCGCGTAGCGCTAATCGCTGTTCGCTGATACCACCGATCACTAGCCTGCCCGTAGCTCATAGCCTGATCGGTGATAGGTGAATGCTTACGAATTTATAATTCTCAATTCTTAATTCTCAATTCTTAATTCTACATTCTTAATTCTACATTCTTAATTCTACATTCTTAATTCTACATTCTTAATTCTTCAACTTCCAAAAAAAAATAGCCGCAGAAATAATTTCCACGGCTAGAGGTTTTAATGATGACTACAATTTTTCAACCAAACCTAAACACAATCCCATGTCATGAGACCTAATGTTTCGGCCAGGGGGGTTACCCCCCCTAAATTAGTTTAATCGATAATCAGGTACTTGGTCATCATCGTGATGAATTCTCCTGGGATGCCAGTGGGCTGAAGGGGGCTCCACTCGGAGATTTCCGCGTAACGCAGCGCATAAAGGGTATGCATGGTTTTGATTATTGCCTTACGTGACCCTTTTAAAATGTGCTTAACTGGGTATTTTTTTTGAGAAGGTTCCTGAGGAGTATTAGCGGGAGTAATCTCTTCAGGATTGTTGTTTTCGTTTGGGATAAACTCTTCAGTCATCGTTAAAACCTTTGTTTGACATTTATACTATAATAATAACGATTATAAATTGTTTTGTCAAGGAATTTTATAATTGATTTTCTGAGGGTATATTGAAATAAATTGTACAGAATTAAGAATTAAGAATTAAGAATTAAGAATTGAGAATTAAGAATTGGGAATCGGGAATCGGGAATCGGGAATCGGGAATCGGGAATCGGGAATCGGAAATCGGGAATCGGGAACAGGGAAAAGAGGGGAATTTGGGAATGCGTTCGCTTTTAGCGTGACCTTTGGTCAATCGCGTAGTCTGACCTACGTTCAATCCCGTAGGGTCTCTTTCAGAGAATCGCATTTTTTTACGAGTAAATGGAAGAGGCAAGAGTAGTGAGGAGTTTTTGGTGTGACTATAAATCAACATTAGGGTTAATGATCTCGTGGAAAATGCTATCCTGAGCATATCTGTTGCTCAAAACACTCTTTGAGATTATTTGATGACAATTTAATCCGTTATATTTTTTGATTAAAATCTAATCTATGAGATTCTTTAAAAAGATTTTAATCCGTTATATTTTTTGATTAAAATCTAATCATATTTAGAAAATATTGTTAGACTTATTGTTATATATATTGGTTGGTATACAGCAGCTTAATTCTATTGGCTTATGGCACTAGTAATACTTTCAGCAACAGAGATCGCTACTCTGGCTTTCAAGAAGTTTCTGGAATCTGGAGCTGGGGAGTTAGCCAAACATTTCACCGCAGCGGCAATCGCCAAGATGGATAAGCTCCGTAAAATGGTCTGGGACAAGTTACGGAATAATCCTAAAGCTGAAAATGCTCTTACCCTGGTTGAAAAAGGCTCTTCGAGTGATTTAGAACGAGTGGCTGATTACTTGAAAGTGGTTATGAATGAACAACCAGAGTTTGCTAAAGAAATTCAGGCAATCGCTCAAGAAATTAATAGTGGGAAGATACACGACAACAGCAGCAATACTATGAATATTAATGACAACGGTAAAGGTTTACAAAACAATATTGACAATATTGAGGGTGGTACTAATTATGTTGCTCAAGAGATGCATATTCATCAAGGGTCTGATTAGCTGAAGTCGTCCGACCGGGAACGGACAAAATTAAATCCCCCTACTAACATTACTAATCGTGGCACTCCCCACTTTGTGGGGAGACAAGATCAACTTGAGCAGCTCCATCGGGAACTTCAACAGACCGATAAACTAGCAATTTGTGCAATTGCCGGAATGGGCGGTGTTGGCAAAACCGAGTTAGCTCTACAATATGCTCTGAAATATCAGGAAAATTACCCTGGGGGTTTGTGCTGGTTGCAAGTGCGCGGTGCAGATCTCGGGACTCAACTTGTTAGTTTTGCGCGTACGGAATTAGGATTAAACATTCCAGATCAACTAGAATTCAACGACCAGGTAAGATACTGCTGGAGAAATTGGCCAGAAGGAACAGTATTGATCGTGCTGGATGATGTTCTTTCTTTCGGCAATGACTATAAACAGAGAATTGAACCCTACTTACCTCCAGCCCAATCTCGATTCAAAGTACTGATCACTAGTCGTCAGCGTCCAGGAGCTTCTTACCGACGAATTGACTTGGATGTATTATCCCCAGAAGCAGCATTGGAATTATTGTGTACCCTTGTTGGTAAAGAGCGCATTGAGAAAGAACTAACAGAAGCACAAGCCTTATGTGAATGGTTGGGTTATTTGCCTTTGGGGTTGGAGTTAGTAGGACGATATTTAGATATACATCCGAGTGTAACCATTGCTAAGGTTCAGAAACGTTTAGAGAAAAAGAAATTAGCAGCAAAGGCATTACTTTCTCAAGAAGAACAAGGGCAAATGACAGCCCAGTTGGGAGTAGCAGCAGCGTTTGAGTTATCCTGGCAGGAGTTGCCACTAGAAGCCCAGCAGTTGGGATGTCGTTTGAGTCTGTTTGCTCAAGCTCCTTTTGATTGGTTCCTGGTAGAGTCTTGTGTTATCGAAACTGAAGATGAAGATGACTGGGAAGAAGAACAAGAAGAATTAGAAGAATTACGCGTTCGCGAAGCGTGGCCTACGGCCAATCGCTTTCTGGTCAATCGTAATCTCTTGAAACTGACTGAAGTGCAAACCTATCGCTTGCATCAACTAATTCGAGAATTTTTCCTGACCAAGCTGGCTCAATTACCAGAGGCCGATAGCTACAAGCGAAGCTTTTGTCGAACAATGGTAGCTGTAGCCCAGGAAATTCCCGACAGACCAACTCGCGATCAGATTGCCGTATTCACCACCGTCATCCCTCACTTAGAGGAAACGGCCACAGTCCTAACTGACTGGCTGAGGGATGAAGATTTAATAAAGCTCTTTGGTGCTTTGGCACAATTCTATCTCGGTAAAGGTACCTATGACCAGGCTCAACCCTGGTATCAGCAATGTTTAGAGATAACTAGAAGCCGTCTGGGTGATGACCATCCCTATGTCGGAGCAATTCTCAACAACTTGGGAGAAATCTACAGATTAATGGGGCGCTATGATCTTGCCGAACCCCTCTCTCAACAAGCTTTGGAGATGAGAAAGCAGCTGGTGGGTCACCACCATCCCGATGTGGTCACCAGTCTCAACAACCTGGCATTACTCTACAAGTCAATGGGGCGCTATCATCAAGCCGAACCCCTCTATCAAAAGGCATTGGAGCTATATAAGCAGCTGGTGGGTCACGACCATCCCGATGTGGTCACCAGTCTCAACAACCTGGCATTACTCTACAAGTCAATGGGGCGCTATCATCAAGCCGAACCCCTCTTAAAACAAGCTTTGGAGATGAGAAAGCACTTGCTGGGTCACGACGATCTCGATGTGGCCAACAGTATCAACAACCTGGCATCACTCTACCAGTCAATGGGGCGCTATGATGAGGCCGAACCCCTCTATCAACAGGCTTTGGAGCTGTTAAAGCAGCTGGTGGGTCACCACCATCCCAATCTGGCCACCAGTCTCAACAACCTGGGTTTACTATACTGGTCAATGGGGCGCTATGATCAGGCCGAACCCCTCTATCAACAGGCTTTGGAGATAAGAATGCAGCGGCTGGGTCAGAACCATCCCGATGTAGCCCAAAGTTTCAACAACCTGGCTGCACTCTACCAGTCAATGGGGCGCTATGCTCAAGCCGAACCCCTCTATCAACAGGCTTTGGATATCAAAAAGCAGCTGCTGGGTCACCACCATCCCTCGGTGGCTGCCAGTCTCAACAATCTGGCATTACTCTACCAGTCAATGGGGCGCTATGATCAGGCCGAACCCCTCTATCAACAGGCTTTGGAGATCACAAAGAAGCTGCTGGGTGAGGAGCATCCCGATGTAGCCCAAACTCTCAACAACCTGGCATTACTCTACCATTATCAGGGGCGGTACGAGAAGGCGGAACCCCTCTTTGTCCAGGCATTGGAGATTGCAGAACGGAACTTAGGGTCAGATCATCCTCACACTGTAAAGTTTCGTAATAATCTCCAAATTTTGCGCGATATCCTTAATAATACCTAATTTTTGAGGTATTTTCGGAATAAATTGGGTGATTTGGCGCGATTTATTCATAAAACTGATCAGTTATCAAAAGCAATTGTAATTGACAGGAAGCGATTGACCTTTGGTCACGCTACGCGATCGCATTCTCAACCCAACAACGAAACAATAGCTCTATTTACCAAAATCCTATCAAAAGCGCTACAATAGAATATTACCCTATATTATTCCCACACCCCATACCCCCGCCCCACCAGCTATTTCACGTAACTCCAAAATATTCTTCGGTCAACACTTCACATTTTTCATTGACACCCTCCCCGGCGTGACCCGTAGGATTCCAAACATCACTGTTTGGGCTTCCTCTTTCTTAGAGTCGATTTACTTAAGCTGGTTTCCCCACTTAAGCAGAGATCAATCTCTCCGGAGGCGTTAATTTCCGTCTGCCCGACGGTATTTGATAGCTTATGAAGTGCAGATTTAAGAATGTTGATTGCAGCATTTTTATCACGGTCTGCAACATATCCACAATGTTGACATCGATGGGTTCTAGTGCTGAGAGTTTTGACAACTTGCTCTCCACAATTTGAGCAGTCAACGGAGGTATATGCAGGTTCGACAGCAATAACTGGAACCCCATAGATTCTACCAAAATACTCTAACCATTCTCGAAATCTGTACCATGCAGCGTCACTAATTGACTTAGCTAGTTTGTGGTTCTTAAGCATGTTTCTTATCCGTAGGTTTTCAATCGCGACCAAGTCGTTAGACTGGATGACGTGTTGGGCTAACTTGCAAACCCAATCGTTACGTCTGCGTGAAACCTTGAGATGCGCTCTACCCAATCTATTTCTGGCTTTTTTACGATTCTGACTTCCTTTTTGAGTTCTTGACAAACGACGTTGCAACTTCTTTATTTTGCCTTCATCTTTTCTCAAGAACCTAGGATTTTCTATCTGTGTGCCAGAACAATCTGTGTAGAAATAATTAAGTCCAACATCTAGCCCGGTTTGTTTTCCTGTGAGTTCTTTTTTCTCCTCTCTAGTATGGTCGATCACAAATTGAGCATAATACCCGTCATGCCTTCTGATTACTCGTACTCTTTTAATTTGCTTCAGTTGGTAGAAGTGTAGATTTCGACTTCCCCAGAGTTTAAATGTACCTGCCTGAAACTTGTCTGAAAACGTTAAATAACGTTTGTCTTCCGATAGTTTCCATCCAGAGGTTTTATATTCAACAGATGCTCTAACTTGGTATTTTTTAAACTTTGGAAAGCCTTTTTTCCCGGGAAGTTTTTGGCGACAATTCCTATAGAACCGTTCTATTGATGCCCAGGCTCTTTCTGCCTGTGCTTGTCGAGCCATTGAGTTGAGCTTACTTACCCAAGGGAACTCAGGACTATCTGACAGCACCTTGCAGTAGCTATAAGCATCCTTGCGACTTTTGATTTGACCGTCCATCCAGGATTTGATTATGCTGTTCCTAACAAAACGGCCAGTACGGATGGCTTCATCTAGCCTCCTATACTGGGACTTTGTTCCTTGCAGCTTCATCTCGTAGACAATCATGTTTGATCTGTGTCGATCACTAGTAACTACGATAGCATAAGGTTAACCGTTTTGGAAGGACGGGGCTTTAAACCCGCTTTTTTCGGTAAAGTGTAAGTATACAGACCCCAAAAGCAATTAGTGAAATTACGAGAACCATGAGTTTATCCCTAAAGCAGCTGACCGTTTATCTGACATTGCTGGGCTTGGGCGGAGGTGCAGGGGTTTTGGGTAGTCGCTATCTCATGGCAGAGCAAGAGGTAATCAGACGCCCACAAATCGTTCCAGCAGTATTACAACCATTCACGCCACAACGATCAACAGTTACACCCCAGAAAAACCTGAATTTCATTGCTAAAGCGGTAGAAAAAGTAGGTCCGGCAGTGGTGAGAATCGATGCAGCCCGTCAAGTATCACGGGATATCCCACAACCCTTCCAAAATCCCTTCTTTAGGCGCTTTTTTGGGGAAGACCTGCCCATGCCACAACCGCGCATCGAGCAAGGCACCGGCTCTGGGTTTATCCTCAGCTCCGATGGACGCTTGATTACCAATGCCCACGTTGTAGAAGGCACAGAAGAGGTTAAAGTCACCCTAAAAGACGGTCGCAGCTTTGACGGTCAAGTGGTGGGCACTGACCCAGTCACCGATGTAGCCGTAGTCAAAATTGAAGCAACGGACTTGCCCACAGTCAACTTGGGTAAAGCTGAGAATTTGACCCCAGGAGAATGGGCGATCGCTATTGGTAATCCCCTCGGTTTAGATAATACTGTAACCGTCGGTATCATCAGTGCCTTAGGGCGCTCCAGTTCCCAAGTCGGGGTTCCTGAAAAACGGGTCAGCTTTATCCAAACTGATGCCGCCATTAACCCTGGTAATTCTGGTGGTCCCTTGTTGAATGCCACTGGTGAAGTGGTTGGGATTAACACCGCTATTCGAGCCAATGCCCAAGGCTTAGGGTTTGCTATCCCCGTGGAAACTGCGGAACGGATTGCTAATCAACTATTTTCTAAAGGTAAAGTTGAGCATCCTTACCTAGGCATTCAGATGGTGACCTTGACCCCAGAGTTGAGAGAAAAAATTAATCTCGACGAAAACTTTGACATTAAAGTCAACCAAGATGATGGGGTTTTAATCGTCCGGGTGGTGCCAGGCTCCCCCGCCCAGAGAGCTGGTTTCAAATCAGGAGATATCATTAAAACCGTTGCGTCGAAAGCAGTTAAAAATGCCACTGAGGTTCAGCAGGGTGTAGAAGCCTCAGAAGTTGGTGCCCAGTTAGAGGTGGAAGTGCTTCGTAACGGTAAGACCAAATTAATCACCGTGCGACCAGGGGCTTTTCCTATGGAAAATTGATGATAATAGAGGGAGTAGGGAGTAGGGAGTAGGGAGTAGTGAATCGGGAATCGGGAATCGGGAATCGGGAGTCGGGGAAGTTGATTCAAGAAATAAGGCGATTTTTATAATAAATGTGATAAGTGTGATATAATAGCAAATCAAGATAGTTGAATGAATTGATTGTGACTAGGTGGGCAGTAGCTAGCTACAGGATTAGCAAGCTGAGTTAATCGGTCTGTGTACTGCCCACCCTACATCTCCTACATCTCCCGACTCCCGACTTCCTCTGCGTGTAAAAAATCAATAAACTGTCGTGCTGTCCTACCAGAGAAACCATTGGCTCGGATTGCCCACTGTAAGGCACGACGTCTGATTTCACTAGGCTCAAGGGGGATTTGGGCTAGGGTAGCTAAATGTTGGACAATCTTCAAGTAGGTTTTCTGGTCAGCTTTCTCAAAGGTTAAGGTTAAGCCAAAGCGATCGCTAAACGAGAGTTTCTCGTGAACCGTATCCCAACCATGGACTTCTTCATTGCTAGGACGGGGACGGTCATCAAAGAATTCTCGAATCAAGTGTCGTCGATTAGAGGTAGCATAAACCACAACATTGTCAGGTCGTGCCGTTAAATTCCCTTCCAACATTACCTTTAAGGCTTTGTAGGAATCATTATCCTCTTCAAAGGATAAATCATCGATAAAGATAATAAATTTTTGAGGCTGGTCTCGCAATTGCTCGGTAATTACCGGTAAATCAATCATCTCTGATTTCGGGACTTCAATAATTCGCAATCCCTGCTCACCGTATTCATTTAACAACGCCTTGACCAAAGAAGACTTACCTGAACCGCGACTACCGTAAAGTAATACATTCAGGGCTCGGTAGCCTTTCAGCAGAAACTCTGTATTCTTAAGCAATTGCGTCCGCGCCAATTCATAGCCCACCAGCTCACTGAGTCTAATCGGATCTGGATTGGCAATACCAAACAACTGACCGGATTGCCAACGAAACCCCTGATAGTCAGCAAAAATTCCAGTCCCAAATTCTCGATAGTATGCCGCGATCGCCTCCAAGCCATCAGCCCAATTCTCTAAATTGTTTAGTTTAGCTTGTAGATCAGTTTGCCATCGAGTACGTTTATCACTCTGGTCAGCTCCCGACCTGGATTGACTTGACTCACAATTCCAAGGCACCAGTTCAACTGGTAAAACAGATGCTCTTTTGACCCACTTACAAAGTTGTTTACTGCTGCAATTATAGATATTTTTTAAAGCTTGTAAGTCATGACGAGCTGCCTCTACCAATGCTGGTGGTAATGTTTCTAATTCAGAACCTTGAACTTGCCTGGTAAAGGAATTATCAGCCCTCAGGATTTTCCTAAACAGATAATCTTGCCAACTTTGGTTTTTGTTAGCTAACCCTTGAAACCAGTCACCATAAGCTTTTAAACAACTGATGTCATCCACATCACTGTTCACCATAGCTTCTAATAGTTTCAAAAACGCTAAACCTACTCCTTCACTCAATACTGATTGATAAACTAGCAAAGATGCAGCTTGGTAGCGGAGGTATTGAATTGAATCAATCGTTTGTTTATCCACAATAGGGTTTTCAGTTGGGTAAGGTTTTTAGGGAGCAGGGAGTAGGGAGTAGGGAGTAGGGAGTAGGGAGTAGGGAATCGGGAATCGGGAATTCATAAGAGGCAAGAGGCAAGAGGCAAGAGGCAAGAGGCAAAAGTTTATTTAAGTTGGATTTTTTATGGTTTAAAAATGTCACATATAAACTACTTTAAAGATTTACTAATTTGGCCAAAAGTACTGATAACCCTATTTTTAATAAACTCTACTAACTGACGACTATTCCCTCTAGCCCTTTGCCTTTTGCCTAGACTTTAGCTACTAATTTATCATATAGCAATCCGTGTCGTAATTGTGAGAATTTTTTTCCCTATTCCCTATTTCCTATTCCCTATTCCCTATTCCCTATTCCCTACTCCCTACTCCCTACTCCCTACTCCCTAAAATCCAATAAACAAAAGGTTGATGAGCATTTTATCACTCATCAACCTTAATTACACTTTAGACAGAGATAGACTAACCTTTAGGATTTTCTGCCATTAGCTATTAGCCATTAACTATTACCAAACCCCTACTTGCTTTCAGAAAACTCAGCGTCAATGACATCATCACCACCAGAGCTACTAGAAGCACCAGCATCAGGACCTGGTGCGCCAGCATCAGTAGGCTGAGCAGCCCCCTCAGCTTGTTGATATAGGTTAGCACTAACACTGTAGAGAGCTTGTTGTAACTCAGTGGTCAGAGTCTTGATTTTCTCATCATCCTCTTGGGTAATTGCCTCTCGCAGGTCTTTGATCAACCCTTCGATCTTCTCCTTATCAGCTGCTGGCAATTTATCATCGAGTTCTTTAATCTGTTTCTCGGCCTGGTAGGTCAGAGAATCAGCTTGGTTCTTACGGTCAATCTTCTCACGACGCTCTTGGTCAGCCTCTGCATTAGCTTCAGCATCCTTCACCATCCGGTCTACTTCCTGATCGGATAGGGTGGACGCACCAGTAATGTTGATCGACTGTTCCTTACCAGTGCCCTTGTCCTTAGCGGTAACATTAAGGATACCGTTGGCATCAATATCAAAGGTTACCTCAATCTGAGGCACGCCACGGGGTGCAGGGGGAATTCCATCCAATCGGAAAGTTCCCAAGCTCTTGTTGTCAGAGGACATTTCCCGCTCACCCTGAAGAACATGGATTTCTACGTTGGTCTGACCATCCACAGCAGTAGAGAAGGTTTCTGACTTCTTGGTGGGGACAGTGGTGTTACGGGTAATCAGTTTGGTCATCACGCCACCGAGAGTTTCCACACCCAAGGACAAGGGGGTGACATCCAACAGTAGGATATCCTTGACTTCACCAGCCAATACACCACCTTGGATAGCAGCACCTACCGCTACCACTTCATCGGGGTTAACGGTCTGGTTAGGATCCTTGCCAAGTACCTTCTTGACCACCTGTTGCACTGCAGGGATCCGAGTAGAACCACCAACCAAGACCACCTCATCAATGGCACTCTTGTCGAGTTTGGCATCCTTGATAGCATTTTCTACCGGAATGCGGCAACGGTCGATTAAGTCAGAGCAAATATCTTCAAACTGACCCCTAGTCAAGGTCATATCCAGGTGCTTAGGCCCTTCTTGGGTAGCCGTGATGAAAGGCAAGTTAATGTCAGCTTGCATAACGCTAGACAACTCAATCTTGGCTTTCTCTGCGGCTTCAGTCAGACGTTGTAGAGCTTGCTTGTCC
This sequence comes from Moorena sp. SIO1F2, assembly GCF_010672755.1. Taxonomy (NCBI): domain Bacteria; kingdom Bacillati; phylum Cyanobacteriota; class Cyanophyceae; order Coleofasciculales; family Coleofasciculaceae; genus Moorena; species Moorena sp. SIO1F2. Next base: position 3,683 of record NZ_JAAHFV010000024.1, on the reverse strand, counting down.
TTACGTAGGTCAATCCCTTCTGTCTTTTGGAACTCTTTGGCTAGGTGATCAACAATTTTCTTATCGAAGTCATCACCACCGAGGTGAGTGTCACCGGAGGTAGCTAACACTTCAAACACCCCGTCACCTACTTCTAGAATGGAGACGTCAAAGGTACCACCACCCAAGTCAAACACTAGGATAGTTTCGTTGCTCTTCTTGTCTAAACCATAAGCCAGAGACGCTGCAGTCGGTTCGTTGATAATCCGCAGCACTTCAACACCAGCAATCTTACCCGCTGCCTTAGTAGCTTGACGCTGGGAGTCATTGAAGTAAGCTGGCACAGTAATTACCGCTTGGGTAACGGTTTCCCCAAGATACTTGCTAGCATCATCAACCAGCTTGCGTAGCACCTGAGCTGATATCTCTTCTGGCGCAAATTGCTTTCCTTGAGCTGGGCTATCTAGCTTGACATTATCACCAACCTTGAGAGTTTTGTAAGATACTTCGGTAGCCTCGTTGGTGACTTCACTGTATCTACGTCCAATGAAGCGTTTGACTGAATAAAAAGTGTTTTCGGGGTTCATCACCGCCTGACGCTTAGCAATTTGACCGACTAAGCGATCGCCATTTTTGGCATAAGCTACGACTGAAGGGGTTGTCCGAAAACCTTCTGCATTAGCAATAACCGTGGGTTTACCACCTTCCATTACTGCTACACAGGAGTTTGTTGTACCTAAGTCAATTCCAACAACTTTTGCCATAAGAGTGTTCCGGGTGCCTATAACTACAAATACTGGTAGGGTAGGAGAGGATTAGAGAAGGATCCGTCAGATTGGTTCAAGGAATAACCGTTGCCAGTTTTTATACCATCGGTTGGATTACCATTATTTATACTGAACTTTATTTGCCAGTCTAATGAAGGGTGGTTTCCCGAACCTAAGATGGGACGGTTCTCTATTGATTGAACCTCCCCAACCTAAGAGGATGGGGATTCCCAGGCACAACCAACTAAGTGGCTGTTAACTCCATGGGCGTAACTTTCCCTCGTTCCGGGGGTAGCCGGGTAGGATTGATACCCAGTTTTTTCGTTTATTAACGCCATTGAGGGTAAAATTCATCCCCGACCTAAGAGGACGGGGATGAATTTTACCCTGGCCAAAGGCCACGCTACGCGAACAAACTCCCCTCTTCGATAACCGATTATCTACTGATTTTCTCGGTCAAGGGGCAGCAGGAAAGAAAAAAGTTATGGTTAATCAGCGCCATTTTCGATTAGGTGTGATAGTCGGAACATAGGGAAGATCACCGAAGTTGGGGAAGAATCCACCCAGAGTTCTGATTTCCGTCACGTTTCAATTAGGACTGCTATGGTCAAAACCCATGTCTGCTTTTTTCCTTATCCGTTTTTCTTGCCTTGCCTGTGTCTAATTTACGAAAATTAACTGCTGTTGGGATTGGTGTGAACCGTAAAAAATCAGTTGTGTTTGCCGTCTTGAGAGTAGTGGAGGAAACTGAAACCGGGTAGGGAGTAGGGAGTAGGGAGTAGGGAGTAGGGAGTAGGGAGTAGGGAATAGGGAATAGGGAATAGGGAGTCGGGAATAGGGAATAGGGAATAGGGAATAGGGAATAGGGAATAGGGAATAGGGAGTCGGGAACAGCGGATCTGGGAGTCGGGAGTCGGAAGCTGTGGGGAGATCGGGAGTCATAATTAAGTACTGCTATAAGTACTGCTATAAGTATGATCAGCTAAGTATGATCAGCGCTATATCTGTGTTCTGTCACTCTCGGAGATTGCGATCGCGCTTTCTTCTTAAAGTCACAGAGTTGTTGAGATTTAGCTCTATTCTTTGATTCTTATTAGAAAATACAGAAGCGATCGCCGTTTGTACAAGAGTTGAAGAAGCACAAAAGTTTTCCCAGACTGATCAAATACAGATTAGCGCTTTTCTCATAGTAATGAGGTACACATATTTTTACCCTGTTCCCTATTCCCTGTTCCCTATTCCCTATTCCCTGTTCCCTGCTCCGAACGCGCCCCGCGTGGCCTACGGCCTCAGTCCCTGCTCCCTAAAACCCATAACCTTGTACCTCACCCAATTGAAAAATGCTATTAGGTGATCACGACCGAAACAACAGGATAAGCATGCCAGTTCTATCTCCACAATTACAGCAACGGTTAGCGTCACCCCTTAAAATTGGCTCGGTTGAGGTCAACAGCCGGGTTTTACAGTCACCCCTGTCTGGAGTAACCGACTTGGTATTTCGTCGCCTAGTGCGTCGCTACGCCACTGAGTCGATGATGTATACCGAAATGGTTCATGCTAGCCAGTTAAAGTATCTCCGAGAATTGCCCAAGATTATGGAGGTAGACCCATTAGAAAAACCGATCAGTATCCAATTATTCGACTGTCGCCCGGACTTTCTGGCTCAAGCAGCACAAAGGGCAGTGGCAGAAGGGGCAGATACTGTGGATATCAATATGGGTTGCCCTGTTAATAAAATTACTAAAAATGGTGGCGGGTCTGCCTTACTGCGAGATCCAGAAACGGCGGAAGCAATTGTACGATCAGTAGTCAAGGCAGTGGAGGTACCTGTAACAGTCAAAACCCGTATTGGCTGGACTAATCAGGAGATCAATGCGGTAGAATTTGCCCAACGTATGGAAGATGCCGGGGCTCAGATGTTGACCCTCCATGGCCGTACTCGTGACCAAGGGTATAATGGCTCGGCTCGCTGGGAATGGATTAAGCGGGTAAAAGATGTGCTGTCTATCCCAGTGATTGCTAATGGGGATATTTTGTCCGTCGATGCAGCAGTGCGCTGCTTGGAAAAAACCGGTGCTGATGGGGTAATGTGTTCTCGGGGAACCCTGGGCTATCCGTTTCTAGTCGGAGAAATAGACTATTTCCTGAAAACTGGACAACTGTTACCCCCAACCACACCCGTACAACTGCTTGAATGTGCTAAGGAGCATTTACAAGGTCTATGGCACTATAAGGGGGAGCGGGGTATTTATCAGTCCCGGAAACACATGAGTTGGTACGCGAAAGGGTTTCCTGGAGCAGGGGAATTGCGTCAGAAACTCAGTAGAATAGAGACGGTTGAGCAAGGAGTTGAGTTGATTGAAAATGCGATCGCTAAACTTCATCAGTAAGCAATCAGCCCTCAGCCGTCAGCCGTCAGCTGATAGCTGATAGCTGATAGCTGATAGCTGATAGCTGATAGCTGAATCCTTACCTTCATCGAGATCAACCGCAATTGTTAATGAAATAGTCTTTTTTTCCAGTATTTGACGGTTTGACACTCCCCGTCCTATAAGAACGGGGATTCTTGGATCAACGACTCGTCTTGCGTGGGCCAGCCGGAACCAGGAAGAGTAGAGGACAAATCTCCCCGAGCGTTTAGATCATTTCAGATCCAGGTTCCGGTGTGCCCCACCGTACCTTTTTTTTATATTAGATAGATAGGTACTTTTTTTTATCTAAATTTTTCGGCAGACGTTTAAGTCGTTAGACCAAATTACGCAATATGTATCTGATACATATTTTTTACGTTGTCTACTTATGGTTAGATACTGGCTGCCTGACACATCTGTGTGAAACCAAGACGTATCAGGCTCGACACTGTAACGACTGAATCCGTGAGAACCAGATGCGATTGACATGCAGTCACGCTATCGCGTTCGTAAAAATCCTGACGAG
>NZ_JAAHFV010000239.1:0-10202 GCF_010672755.1 Moorena sp. SIO1F2 | reverse complement strand
TGGTAAAATAATTCACCTCAAAGTCCCCCTTTTTAAGGGGGACCAACGGGGGATCCATTTGTACCTCATACATGCAATTAACGCTATAATCATTAATACTCATTCTAAGCCAGGGAGCAGGGAGCAGGGAGCAGGGAATCGGTAGTGAAAAAAAAAGCAATTAAAGTAGGTTGGGTAAAGTAATCTATAGTTTTTATAGAACTCATGATGTACAAATGGATCCCCCGTTGGTCCCCCTTTTTAAGCTATCCATTAGGCAAAAGTAGTCGAAACGGTGATAGAGACTAGGATGTAGAAGCAAGTTGTGAACCTTCAAACAAATGGTAGAAGGTCGTTTGCCCTCGCCAGAGAGTTTTCAGGCCAGGTTCACCATCTCCACTACGAGCCAAAAATCCACCCAAGCGCGCAATCCAAATCAGAGCTTGATGAAGAGTAGGAGGTTTTTTCGAGCGGTTTTTGGGTTGAAATTTACGTCGCAAGAGTTTCCATTCCGCTGGAGAGAAAACAACTTGGCAAGAAGCATTCGGATTAAGTCGAGCGAGATTACGTCAACCACATTAGTCGCCAAGCAACAATGTTATAAGTAGCCAATGCTTTGAGTAAACGCTCTCGGGTTTGGAGTTGAAGTTTTTCGCGCGCGTCAGCCACTTTTTAGCGGTTTTGTGAAAGCGTTCTATAAGCCATCGATAGCTATACCACCGTACACATTGCCAAGCTTGTTGGAAGTCATCAATGGGTAGAGTAGTGAGCAACAACCAACGAATAGGTTGACTACCATCAGCCGGTTTCTCCGTTTCTTCTACCAGTAGTACGTTAATTTCCACTGGATGGAGATTGTGAGGTTTGGGGTGATGCATGAGGTACTTCCAGTGTGACTCTCATCCCTCGGATTTGCAATGTTGCTTGACGAGCTCGACGTTTGGGATTACGCTCCAAGTTAATGGTCATTGTACCTAAAATTGACCCTTGTTCAATCATCGGTAACAGATATCCCATCTCCTCTTTCACTCTGCGGTTATACTCTCCTCTAATCAGTAATTCGCTATTGGCAGAGCGCTTTTGGGCAAATAACTCAAAGATATCAGCCTCACGATCTGCAACATGTATAAGCTGGATTTTTTCGGCTAGTCCTTCTTCGGCTCCTTTAGCTGTCTGTAACCATCGATAGCTTTCTTTTTCTTGAATTGGTTTTTTCTTGCGTTCTTTTTTCTTTCCACTCCTTTGCTTTCTTGTCCAACTCTGCTGATGTAGCATTCCCAATGGTTCTCCTTTGCTACTTACTGCTATACAGCTATGAACTTTGATTCCTTGTTGAGGAGTCTGATTGATATATCCCAAATCTTTGGTTGCTTCATGTGTTGTATACTCCAAGTCGGTCGTATCCTGTATAGCCAGTACTACTCCTGCTTCTACACACCTCCTGACTACACCTTCCCTGTGTGAAGCCAATATTTGTGTTTTTTTCACTTTCTCATTTGACCAAAATCTGTAGATACTTTGGCTTTTGTTCGCATTACCACTCGCTTTCGGTACTGTTTCTCCTGGATGTTCGCTTAAGAGCAACAGTGTCTTTCTCAATCTTTTGGCATGGCGTATGTCCTGAAAAATTTTGGATTTATTTCCTGGCTTATCCAATCCTTCATTTGTTCTTCTTCATCCCCTGATTGACTTTTCCTCTGATACTCTCACAACCTTAGCCTTGCTGTCCACAAAGTGCGAACACGATTGTTAAGTTGATACTACAACTGGGAAAGATTGGGCGGCGCAGCGGAGGTTGAAGCGCTCCCTACGGTATCTTGCCACGCCAGTACAGTGTTTGGGTGGGGAGCAGCTTCAACCCGCCCAATAAGCGCGAAGCGTTTCCCAGTGGCGATAGCTATGATTTGGCCTAGCCTCTCTAAGAGTTGGCAATCGCACTCTTGGGAGACCCCTATTCGTCTAGCGATCGCACTTCTTATTTTGCGATCGCACTTCTTATTTTGCGATCGCACTTCTTATTTTGTGATCGCAGTCTTGGGAAACCCCTATTCGTCTAATAATGGCTCTCACCACTCCTCTCCCAATCCTTGCCTAAATCCTAGTCTCTATCACCGTTTCGACTACTTTTGCCTAATGGATAGCTTTTTAAGGGGGACTTTGAGGTGAATTATTGTACCTCATACATGCAATTAACGCTATAATCATTAATACTCATTCTAAACCAGGGAGCAGGGAGCAGGGAGCAGGGAATCGGTAGTAAAAAAAAATCCCAATTAAAGTAGGTTGGGTAAAGTAATCTATAACGTTTATAGAACTCATGATGTACAAATGGATCCCCCGTTGGTCCCCCTTAAAAAGGGGGACTTTGAGGTGAATTATTTTACCTCATACATGCAATTAACGCTATAATCATTAATACTCATTCTAAACCAAGGTTTTTTGCCCACCCTACAACCTACATTCTCAATTCTCAATTCTCAATTCTTCATTCTTCATTCTTCATTCTCCCATCGGTTCCCAATTCCCCGAAACAATGAAACTCGCCCAATAATAAGGATGCTGATACCTCTCGTCTTTCAACATGTCCAGTTGGGTCTGCCGCAGAGCCTCGGTGCGCCCCATGTTATCGTCTAGCAAGCGCTGATAGTAAGTCAGCATCAGCTCTTTGGTGGCTTCATCCTCTACCTTGCGCAAACTGATCAGCTGAGTTTGTGAACCAGCAATCACAAAAGCCCGACGCAAGCCATAGATGCCCTCTCCTGAACTAATCCGTCCGGAACCGGTATCGCAAGCGGATAAGACTACCAACTCGGTGCCAGACAACTTAAGTCCTACGGCTTCCAAGGCAGTGAGTACCCCATTCTCTGAACCAGTTCGCTTCTGCTTAAACCCTGCTAGCACTAGTCCGGACAACAGCATGGGATTGTCATAGAGTGTTGTCAGTTCTTGATTGGGAGCATTCTCGAAGAAACCATGGGTAGCAATATGCAGTATCCTGGGACTATTGACTCGTTTGACCGCTGACTCTGTGGCCTTAGCCCCCAGTAAAGGGTCTACTCCCAGCTTGTTAGCAATTTCTTTTACTTCCTCAGCGGTGCCTGGTAATGGTGAAAAGTCCAGCTTTGATAGGTCAATGGAACGGGTAAGGTGGGCACTGGGGAGGTTGCGATGATTTTGATTAGCAATTAATTCACCAGCAGAACGGTCAAAGTCAGGATTGCCCAACAACACGGGAGCAGTTTGACTAGCAGATTCCTGGGATAACCTCAGTAAGTCCCTGCCAGAGGTAAGGTAAGTAAAGCGATAGTTTTCCACCAGATACCGCTGCTGCTGATCCACCAGGGCTTCAAAGGGAATCAAGTTGAGCTCTCCCTCCGGGGAAAGTAAGATATGTCGAGTAGACCCTAACAGTTGGCGCACAGGCTCCATCAACTTCTGATCCACTTGCCGTGCGGCTTGCTTCAACTGAGCGGTGGATGTGTCTTTGTCTTGGAGAGAGAGCCGAAACAGCTCCAGGTCTGGTTCAATCAACTCAACCTCCCCTAAGTCAATCCCTTGGGGGTCTCCTTGGGAATGAAGCACGTAGGCGGCGTAGCGAGGGAGACCAAAACGTTGATCTTTTTTCGCTTTAGGATTATAAGGTCGATACTTGACCAATTCCACTAGGGCCGTATTAGCTGGAATCAGCTTTTGAATGGCTTCGATAGTCACAGGTTGGTTAGCTGTGCGAAAGTCAGGGCTGCGACGGCTAATTTGATCCTCTAATTGGTTGGCTTGTTCAGAGAGAAACTTAACCCTCTCTTGATAATATTTAAGAGGTAGATTTGCCGGTCGATTGTAGGTCAGATTGGCTAGTTGAGTGCGGGTAGCGTTGAGGTCATCCAGCAACCTCTGGCTTTTAGGGTCTAACTGTTGACCCAGGATTTGCTGGCTGTTGGTGATGAAATCGAGAACGCGACCTTTTCGCCGCAGGACGGTAGTCAAGGCCAGACGCGCTGCTCTGGAATTGTTGGGAGCTGCGTTGAGGTGCAGAGAAATGACTGCGTCTGTCCTACTAGAGATAGTATCAAGGTACTTTCGCTTTTGAGACTCAGAACCAGCAACCAAATTGGAGTGGAGGTTCCGTTCTTGTACCTCAAATCCTTGCTCCAACAGCTCAAGGGCAGAGGTGAACTTACCTTGAATGTAATACAGTACCCCCAGGTTGTTGAGGCTGATGGCCACATGTGGGTGGTCTGGTCCTAGCCGCCGTTTGATAAGCTCATAAGATTGCTGGTAGAGGGTTTCCGCCTCTTGGTACCTGCCCTGGCTAGAGTATAGGAAAGCCAGGTTGTTGAGGCTTAATGCAACATGGGGGTGTTCATCTCCTAGCAAGCGTTTCCTAAGGTCTAAGGCTTGCTGGTATAGGGGTTCGGCCTCTTGGTACCTGCCCTGGCTAGAGTATAGGAAAGCCAGGTTGTTGAGGCTGGTGGCCACATCGGGGTGTTCATCTCCTAGCAAGCGTTTCCTAAGGTCTAAGGCTTGCTGGTATAGGGGTTCGGCCTCTTGGTACCTGCCCTGGGTCTCGTACAGTTCTGCCAGGTGGTTGAGGCTGGTGGCCACATCGGGGTGTTCATCTCCTAGCAAGCGTTTCCTAAGGTCTAAGGCTTGCTGGTATAGGGTTTCCGCCTCTTGGTACCTGCCCTGGCTAGAGTACAGTAAAGCCAGGTTGTTGAGGCTGGTGGCCACATCGGGGTGTTGCTCTCCTAGCAAGCGTTTCCTAAGGTCTAAGGCTTGCTGGTATAGGGGTTCGGCCTCTTGGTACCTGCCCTGGCGAGAGTACAGTCCTGCCAGGCTGTTGAGGCTGGTGGCCACATGGGGGTGTTGCTCTCCTAGCAAGCGTTTCCTAAGGTCTAAGGATTGCTGCAAGAGGGGTTCAGCCTCTTGGTACCTGCCCTGGCGAGAGTACAGTCCCGCCAGGTTGTTGAGGCTGGAGGCCACATGGGGGTGTTGCTCTCCTAGCAAGCGTTTCCTAAGGTCTAAGGCTTGCTGCAAGAGGGGTTCAGCCTCTTGGTACCTGCCCTGGCTAAAGTACAGTCCTGCCAGGCTGTTGAGGCTGGTGGCCACAGAAGGGTGTTCCTTTCCTAGCAAGCGTTTCCTAAGGTCTAAGGCTTGCTGGTATAGGGGTTCGGCCTCTTGGTACCTGCCCTGGCTAGAGTACAGTCCCGCCAGGTGGTTGAGGCTGGAGGCCACAGAAGGGTGTTCCTCTCCTAGCAAGCGTTTCCTAAGGTCTAAGGCTTGCTGGTAGAGGGGTTCGGCCTCTTGGTACCTGCCCTGGCTAGAGTACAGTCCCGCCAGGTGGTTGAGGCTGGTAGCCACATCAGGGTGTTGCTCTCCTAGCAAGCGTTTGTTAAGGTCTAAGGCTTGCTGGTAGAGGGGTTCGGCCTCTTGGTACCTGCCCTGGCTAGAGTACAGTTCTGCCAGGTTGTTGAGGCTGGAGGCCACAGAAGGGTGTTGCTCTCCTAGCAAGCGTTTCCTAAGGTCTAAGGATTGCTGGTAGAGGGGTTCGGCCTCTTGGTACCTGCCCTGGCGAGAGTACAGGACAGCCAGGTTGTTGAGGCTGGTAGCCACATCAGGGTGTTCCTCTCCTAGCAAGCGTTTCCTAAGGTCTAAGGATTGCTGGTATAGGGGTTCGGCCTCTTGGTACCTGCCCTGGCGAGAGTACAGTTGCGCCAGGTTGTTGAGGCTGGTAGCCACATCAGGGTGTTCCTCTCCTAGGACTTGTTGCCGAATCCCTAATGCTCTTTCTGCTAGGGGGATAGCTTCTGAGTACTTTCCTTGTTGGTAAAGCTCCCACCCTTGCTGAGTAAGTCGAGACGCTTCTGCTAGTTTTCTTTCAATTACAGATTCGGTTAGCTCAGTTGATGGTGAGCTTTCTTGAGCTTGGGCTATACCCGTCTGTCCCCATGGTGGCACGGGAACTGCTCTGATCCCGATCACACCGACTAGGGTAGCGGCGATCAGCCCTGGCTTGATTAAGATTTTTGCCTTCATCAACGATTAGCCCCCTAAAATCTTAACCATTTTTTGTTCCAGTTGACCTGCCCTGACTTGATCTCCCAAGGTTTGATAAACCTCTTTCCCTTGCTCTAGCCACGCGATCGCTTCATTCTTCTGACCGATAATCCCACTGGTAACTGCCAGCCCTCCAAGCACTTGAGCTTGAGTGTCTAAATCTCCTGCTGTCTTGGCCAGTTCTAGGGCTTGCCGGTAACCCTCCCTAGCTAGACGATTTAATCCCACTTGTTGGTAAATCTCCCCCAGAAGTTGATAAACCCGAAGCGACTCAGGTTGATCAGCCAAAGCTGTTTCCAGCAGGTCAATGGCTTCAGGATTTAAGTCATTGCTGCGGTACAAATGAGCCAAAGCTAGTGCTTCTGCTGGCTTACTCAACTGCTTTTGCTTAATTTGCTCTGCTGCTGCTGATACCTCCTGGGCTTTTTCCTGATCGAGGATGGTAAACCCGAAACTCCCTTCCTGTTTAGAACTTTTGCCTTGGTCAGTCTTGACAATCAGCCAATAACGAGCACCTGGTTGTAGGGACTGCTTGCCTGAGTAAACTATCTCCGTTGCACTGGTTTCCTGAGTCCACTTCACCCCTGGACCTATCACCCTCACCTGGTAAGTGCTCGCGCCCTCAACCTGATGCCAGCCCAAGAGCGGTTGCTGATTAAGCACAGAACTATCCCGAGGTCTAAGAATATAAGGAATGTCTGGATTATTGGCTGCTCTTTCAATCACTGTATCCTTGTCGGATTGAGATAGCTTTGGTTTTGAGGTAGGAGGACAGCCTTCAGATACGATATAGTCTCTGCCACCCTCCGGTTCCCACGGCATTAAGTTCTGGCACAGGACTTTAGCAAAGGTATTGCTGCCCAGTAAGAGGTGATCCTTAGCCGCCAATGGCGCACCAATAAAGGCTGGCTGATAATCCTGCCAAGTGGAACGCTTCATTTTCACCTGACCTTGAGGACGAAGGGCCACAACTAGATTTAAACCATTTCCAATCGGACGAGCTGGTCTAGCTAAGCTCACTACCAAGCTCAGCCCCAGGATCAAGCCAATCAAGAGTTTCCATTTTTTCCATTGCATTAGAGTTTACCTGCCTTCTTTAACGCTTTGTAAGCTAAAACTAACCATTTCGGTTGATCGGGATTATCAATTGAACCTAGCTGAGAACACTTTTGCCATTGTTCAAGGGCTTCGCCATTGCGCGTTTGCTGTTCATAGACCTGAGCCAACAAACAGTGGGCTGAAGCGCGAGTTGTGATTTGTTCCAATCCCTCTGGTGTAGTGGCTAAAGCGATCGCTCCGGTTAGAATGGACTCTGCTTGGTCTAGTTGCTGCTGTTGTAACAATGCCCAACCGAAATTTTTCATCAAGTTGTATCTGATTCTCAAGGGCTGATTTTCCATCTCCTGTAAACTCTTCCAAAGCAGAGGCGTAGCCAATTCTGGTTTTTTCTCCAATATCCACAAGCGAGCCAAATTGTTCTGGGCTCTAATCAAATTCCCCTTAACAGCAAATTGATATTGACTCTTGGCTTTATCGAACTTTTGCAGGTCTTCGTAGAGGGACCCTAAATTATAGTGAGCGTTGGCATTGTCTGGATCGAGAGCCAAAGCCTGAAGATAGTCAGCTTCAGCACCAGCCAATTGCCCCTGATTATATTTCTTGACTCCCTGGCGATTGTACCAATCGGAAAAAGCTGGCTTGTTCGAGGATAATAGGACTATAATCGCAGACACGAATAATGTGAAAGCTAACTTGGCTTCTTGATGGTAAGGCTTGGGAATACGCAGCCTGTTGAGTAATTTTTCAAACCCTTCTTTTCCGGCCTGGGTCAGTTCGCTTCTGGCTTGCAATAGGGTTAAAATACTCGGAAACGCCACCACTGCTACTCCTGGAACTCCGGTCCCGGCACTCAGAAATCGGGGCACAATATCCACCAACAAGCTCAGATTCACTGTCCAACTGAACACCGTCAGCCCTCTCCACAACCAATCCCAGCGGTCCGAGAGATGGGGTGATGCTTCTGTTTCCAATCGCCACCACCACGCAGCTGCGGGAGGCTGAAAACTGTTTCGGTACTCAGCTAAGTCGATGACTTTGGTAATCTGCCCTGCTTTGCTCTTAAGCTCACGGTCCAACTCAATCAGTCGCTGTTGATCAGTTGTAGATACCTGATTACACTGACTCCAAACGGCCTGCACAGCATCCCTGGCATTGAAAATCTCTAGCACTTCCTTTACTTGAGGAGATTGAGACTCTTTTAGGTTAGAGAGTGCTTCTTGATAGCAATTAAGGGCAGTTTCTAGCTCAGAAGTAGTCATCTATAATTTGACGACTCAATAGCACAGTACAGAAGATTCTTTTGTAGTTTAGATCTTTTTTTATCTATTTGGAGCAATTAGGAAAAAACTCTTGCATAACTCATAACTAGTAAAAACGCTATATCTCTTAGGGAATATGCCGTAAGGAGTAGACCCTAGGGAGTAGTGGTTCAGTTATCAGAAAAAAATAGCAATTAAAGTAGGGTGGGCAAAGTCATCTAATCATTAATACTCATTTGAAGCAAACGGTTTTTGCCCACCCTACAAGCTTCAAAGGAGTAGGGAAAAAAAATAGCAATTAAAGTAGGGTGGGCAAAGTCATCTAATCATTAATACTCATTTGAAGCAAACGGTTTTTGCCCACCCTACAAGCTACGCGAACAACCAACCAACCTTCAACCTTCCCAAACCTTGGCCAAAAGGCCACGCTACGCGAACAACCTTCAACCTTCCCAAACCTTGGCCAAAAGGCCACGCTACGCGAACAACCTTCAACCTTCTTAACCCTTCAAAAATCAATCGCTAACAAAATCGTTTCCATCTCTTCCCGTGACAATCCCCCATGAGCGCCCAACTTGTGTTGTTCAAAACGGTCTTCTTCATACCACCAAACCGTTTCATATTTATGGGGTAAAATCACTAAATTACCTAACCGATTAAGCAATAATGGGGAGAGTTCACCTATACCGAAATACCCTTGTTCAATTAATGTCGTGGTGCGGTACACTGTTGCTCGATCTGCCAACTGCTCCGTCAGCAAATCATAGACTTTATCCAAATGGTCGTCCTGAATGTACAACACCATATCCCGACATGACCCCCCTGGCACCAACAGTTTACCTTGGGCATTCCTTTTAATAAACTGTTCAATAGAAGGGCTAAGCTGATTCAAATAAATAGTAGTCTCTGGTGAAACTTCTATTTGTCCATGATCAGCCGTAATTAGTAATAATGTATTCTTCAGCTTACCAGCTACGGTTTGATATAAAAGTCGCTCCATGGTTAGCAAAAGCGTGCTAACTTCAGCCTGGAACTGGAGGGAGCCAGGACCGTATTTATGAGCGATGCCATCAACAGTATCCAAATACAGAAAAAAGTAGCTCTTATCGGATTCAGCGATCGCTGCTTCAGTCAGGTTAACTAATGCTTCAGGAATAGTTTTGTAGGAAACAGTAGTTGCCCCATCACACACCGCTCGTGAAAAAGGAGAGTAAGCATAATTGTAGTGTTGAAAACAATAAGATTGCACACCATACTGTTGCAATTTTTGATAGAGAGTTTGGGTAGGGAAAAGGCTTTGCTCAGAAATGCCAGTTGTGTGTAAGGTTCCCCGTTGCTTATCACCCGCAAACGAAAACATCAAGGGAGCAATAATATCATCCAACAGCGGCTCATAGTAAAACCAATGGAAGACACCACTCTCACCAACCGGAAGCCCTGAATGAATAGTACTCACATGAGCAGCAGTTGTGGAAGGAAACTGGGTAGTCAATTTAGAAGCCACACCTTCTACTACAAACCGCTTCAAAAATTCCGATTGTTCAACATAGTCCTCAAAAAAACGCCACCCGAAAGCATCAACAAAAATCAGAATAACCTTATCATAGCGATCCGGTAATTCTCCTAATACACTCCTAGGTAAACCCATGTTTCCTTGACCGGTGAGCAGATGATAGATCATCTGGGGAATCTGGGAGAAACAATAGGAGTCATAAAGGGGCTTACCAATGTGGTCATTTATTCTAGCGTTTTGAATAGCTTTTAAGGATTGAGAGTTAATCATAGATAGCAAAGGGAGTAGGGAGTAGGGAGTAGGGAGTAGAGAGTAGGGTGTAGGGAGTAGGGTGTAGG
>NZ_JAAHFV010000238.1:0-10272 GCF_010672755.1 Moorena sp. SIO1F2 | reverse complement strand
TTAGTAGTCACAGATGCCTGAATCTGATATCCCGGTAGTTGGGGGTCAGGTTCGACTTGAACTTCGATCTTGTGTAGGGGCAAGGGATGACACAGAGGAATCAGTTGAGAAGTTTGCTTTGCTGCCAAAGTCAGCCATACCGTGAATCAGCTGATTGAGAGAAGTGGCTAAGACACCCACTTCATCTCGGGTCGTGACTGGTGCTTGCAGGGTGAAGTTAGACTCCTGTTTGACCTGTTCGGTGATCTCAGTCAGGCTTTTGAGTCGCTGTGCGATCGCATTACTGGTATGAATAGCTAATAGGATTGCGATCGCAACTGAGGCGATCATACTGCTGTAGATGATCCCAAAGCAGCACTGCTCAGCACGCTTGAGGGCACTCAAGGCTTGCGTCTGTTTGACTTGAGCTGCTCTAATCAGCTGGTCTGACTTCTCAAAAAAGCTTTCTAGGGCAGTGGTTAATTCAGGATTGTTCTGTTCCAACAGTTGCCTTTGGGCAAGTTTAAGCGCACCTAAGGGTAAGTTTCCAGACTCTATTTCCGACAACAGGGATTGAATCAGAGTCTTGTAGGCATCAATAATGATCCTGTTGGTCTTCACTAAATCCAGTAACTGATTGGTATTCGTATGAGAACAGGTCTCAAACTCTCTGACAAACTCTTCCGCTTCCAACAGCAGTTGCTGAGCTTGGTCAATTTTCTCTTGAACCAGCTGTAGGTCTTCCATGGGAACAGCAACAGGAGGTGCGACCCGAACGCGCACCTTTAGGGAATTTAATTCGCCAAGGTCAAGCGCACCTAAGTAGGCATAGGAACGTAAGTCTAAAATCGCGATTTGTAAATTTTTCAGGAGATGTTCTTGTTTTTGGGAACGAGTGAGTTCAGCCAGTGCTGCCTTTTGGTAATGCTGGCCAATCCCTAATCCAGTCGTTGTTCCCAAAATTGCCAAACCAATGGAGAGTGCATACCCAACAAAAACTTTCTGCCTAATGCTTGCACTGGCTAGGAATTGATTGATCCAGCTGATTCTGGATGCCCCTGAGTTAGGGTGACATCCAGTGTGAAATCCTTGGAAATTCTCCCCTGACAAAGCTTAAATCTCGCCAAATGTTAGCCGATGAGCCGAAGCGTGTTTATTAATACATCAACCTTATGGTCAATCTGTACACTGAGTTACAAGACAACAGTAAGTTTATAAGTTGAGCAATAAAACATGAATAGGTGATGCCTAATGACTTCAACATGCTATTTTTAGGCAAAACTATGCTTTTTTCGAAGTTATTGAACCATAGTAACAGGTACTGGCTTCGCTTGCTCTCTCTTGCTTTTGTAAAGGAGGTTTTGCTTATCCAGGCTGTAAAGAGTTGATTAACAGAATGTGAATACTTAGTGCTCAGCATGGGTAGATCTGATCCAAAAAAATGTTAAAAAATGTCAATCTTTCATGAACTGCTGGAAAATTTAGCTTGTTTGTATCCTACTTAACAGTTTACTTGTCATCGTAGGTCTAATATCACACCCTAGCTTCGCAATTTTTTCAATGAGGCTACACCTAAATTTGGTAGAGGATGGTACGAAAGTATGGTAAGTGGATTAGGACGACGTAAATTTCTGCTTTATAGCTCGGCAGCATTGGGAACCAGTCTTCTGTTGAAGGCTTGCGCTGAAGACAGCTCGGGTCCTTCAGAGGCTAGTGCTGGTGGGGAAGACACGATCAAAGTGGGTATTCTCCACTCCCTGACTGGCACCATGGCAATTAGTGAGACTACTGTGGTGGAAGCTGAAAAGCTTGCTATCAAGGAGATTAATGACGCCGGGGGAGTATTAGGCAAGAAAATTGTGCCTATTGTTGAGGATGGTGCGTCTGACTGGCCAACCTTTGCTGAGAAAGCTGCCAAACTGATTGATAAGGATCAAGTCGTTACTATTTTTGGTTGCTGGACATCCGCTAGCCGTAAGGCTGTGCTACCAGTGTTTGAATCCAAAGACCATATGCTGTGGTATCCTGTGCAGTACGAAGGGCAGGAATGTTCCAAGAATATTTTCTACACAGGTGCTGCACCAAATCAGCAGATTGAGCCAGCAGTAGAGTGGTTGCTGAAAAACAAGGGCAAAAAGTTTTTCTTAGTGGGCTCGGATTATGTTTTCCCTCGCACCGCTAACACAATTATTAAGGAGCAACTTAAAGCTCTGGGTGGAGAGACCGTGGGTGAGGATTACCTTCCCCTTGGTAATACAGAAGTTACCCCGATCATTTCTAAGATTAAAGCCGCCCTACCAGATGGTGGCGTAATCTTCAACAGTCTCAACGGGGATAGTAACGTCGCTTTCTTCAAACAACTCAAGGGTGCTGGACTCACTCCAGATAAATATCCCACGATGTCGGTGAGTATTGCAGAAGAAGAAGTCCGGCAGATTGGTCCAGAATTTCTAATTGGTCAGTACGCGGCCTGGAACTATTTCCAATCCGTCGATAGCCTTGATAATAAGCAGTTTGTGGAAGCCTTCAAAGCCGAGTATGGCGAAGACCGGGTAACCAACGACCCCATGGAAGCGGCTTACATTATGGTTTACCTATGGAAGCAGGCGGTAGAGCAAGCTGGAACTACTGACCTAGAGCCTGTGCGCAAAGCTGCTATCGGTCAAAAATTTGGCGCACCAGAAGGACCAGTAGAGATGTATCCGAATCATCACATTTCCAAGACAGTGCGCATTGGTGAAATCCAAGCCGATGGTCAGTTCAAAATTGTCTCATCCACTCCTAAACCAGTTTCTCCCATCCCCTGGAATCAATATGTAGCGGAAACGAAAGGGTATGGGTGTGACTGGACTGATCCCAATAAGGGAGGAAAGTACAAAAAGGAGAAAGCATAAGTGATCAAGGATGAATTATGACCTATGAAGTAAACTACTTAGCATTTAAAATCGAGTTTTGTTAGTTGAGTGTTGAGTGCTTAATGTAAACTTCAAAAACATAAAAATAAAGTAGTTTTCACCATTCATAATTCATCCTGCATAATTAACCATTCATAATTCATCCTTCATAATTCATAGTTAATTATTAAATTGTGCTGCCACTTTTAGAAGGAATTTTTAACGGGATTAGTATTGGCTCCGTGCTACTGATTGCTGCCCTAGGACTAGCGGTTGTATTTGGACTGATGGGCGTGATTAATCTTGCTCACGGCGAGTTAATGATGTTGGGCGCTTATACAACTTATGTTGTCCAAAATACCTTTAAAGCCTTTTTGGGCGATTCGTTGTTTAATGTCTATATATTTTTTGCCCTGCCCATAGCTTTTCTGGTGGCAGCGTTGGTAGGACTGGTATTAGAGAGGGGGGTGATTCGTTATCTATATGGGCGACCGTTGGAAACCCTTCTCGCTACTTGGGGGGTAAGTTTGATATTGCGGCAGTTTGTCCGCAGTGTAAATTGGGTATTGGTGATTGGGATTGGGGTATTTTGCCTGCTGTTTTTTGGGTCAAGGTGGGTTCTAAGCCGTCGTTTAGATTGGCAGAGAATTCGCAATTGGGCGATCGCTTTGATGGTATTCTTATCTCTAGGAATTGCCATCGTAACTGGGGTGTTGTTAGGACAAACCGGTCAACGGGCAATTACTCGACCTTGGTTTAGTGCCAGAAATGTAGACGTGACTCCACCAGCATGGCTTCAAGGGGGATTTCCCATTGGTAACTTCCAATTGCCCTATGCCCGGATCTTTATCATTATTTTGACGATTATTTGTCTATTGGGAACCTACTGGTTCTTAAATCGCTCCAGTTGGGGATTAAGGATTCGAGCTGTTACCCAAAATCGCAGTATGAGTGCTTGCTTAGGTATCCCTACAGAAACGGTAGATGCGTTAACATTTGCCCTAGGTTCTGGTTTAGCTGGTGTAGCAGGTTGTGCGATTACATTACTAGGTTCTGTTGGTCCCAATACTGGTCAAAATTATATCGTCGATACCTTTATGGTGGTAGTAGTTGGCGGTGTCGGAAACTTATTCGGAAGCATAATAGCCGCCCTCGCAATTGGTACACTTACCTATCTGATTGGTTCGGGAAGCATAGCCTTTATGTTGATGCCAGTAGAGTTCCTGAAACCGGTAACGGACTTCTTTACCTTCTTTGCGACCACCAGTATGGCAAAAGTTATGGTCTTTGCTTTAATTATTACCTTTTTACAAGTGAGACCTTCAGGAATATTCCCACAAAAAGGACGCACGGCAGAATTATAGCGTTTATCGTACTTATGAGGTACAGTCAATTGTATTGCCCCGATTCCCTACTCCCTACTCCCTACTCCCTACTCCCTACTCCCTACTCCCTACTCCCTACTCCCTGCTCCCTGCTCCCTTTGCTAAAGTACCTCACTAAATTGAGAACTGCTATAGTTGCTATTTTCATAAATTATGACGTATGTATCTAGAACACAAGCCATTAAAAAGCAGCGGCGACGAAAGTTAATCATAGAAATAGTAGCAATCGTAGCAATTGCTCTAGTTTTCGCGTTATTAATGCCAGCAATTTTGCCGGATTTTCGCCTCAAGCTGTTGGGGCGTTTTTTGTCATTATCTATTGTCGCGATTGGGATTGACCTGATTTGGGGGTATACCGGACTGCTGAGTCTAGGACATGGTATATTTTTTGCGTTGGGGGGCTATGCCTTTGCTATGCACCTCAAACTGCAATTACCAGAAGGAGAAATACCGGAATTCTTCACCCTCTATGGAGTGAAAGAACTCCCATTCTTCTGGCAGCCATTTTATTCGTTTCCTTTCACCCTAATTGCTATTGTTTTAATTCCCAGTATCGTGGCAGGATTGCTGGGTTATCTGGTATTTCGTAACCGGATTAAAGGGGTTTATTTCTCGATTTTAACCCAAGCCGCACTGCTGGTTTTATTCAATTTTTTCAATGGGCAGCAAAAGCTAATTAATGGTACTAATGGGTTGAAAACTGATACAGAAACCCTGTTTGGGATGTTAGTAAGTTCCAAACAAGCTCAGTTAGCTTTCTACGAAATTAGTATCCTGTGTGTGGTTCTGATCTACTTATTGTGCCGTTGGTTAACCAGTGGACGTTTTGGTCGGTTGTTAATTGCCATACGGGATGATGAGAATCGGGTGCGTTTCTCTGGCTACGATCCTACCGGATTCAAAGTCCTGGTATTTGCGGTTTCTGGGGGAATCGCTGGAGTGGCTGGAGCGCTTTATACCGTACAATCAGGGATTGTTACCCCCAGCTATATGGAAGTAGCGTTTTCCATTGAGATGGTGATTTGGGTGGCTGTGGGAGGACGAGCAACTCTAGTGGGAGCAATTCTGGGTACTTTATTAGTCAGACTAGCTCAAACCTTGTTGAGTGAGCAATTTCCTGAAGTTTGGCTATTTTTCCAGGGCGCGCTGTTCCTAATTGTAGTGACAGTACTGCCTAATGGTATTGTCGGCTGGTTGCGAGACGAGGGAATTGAACAAATGCGATCGCTTTTTGGTACCGAAAAACCAGTGATCACAACTTATCCCAGCCTAGAAAAAGACCCAGTAGTCCAACGGGAAAAAGAAGAGATTGGTCGTTAAACTGGTCTTGATTTACAGCGCTCTTCATTATCGGGAGTCGGGAGTCGGGAGTCGGGAGTCGGGAGTCGGGAGTCGGGAGTCGGGGGATAGGGTTTGTTTTATAGCAATTCTCTATGCCATGAGGTACAAAGGGATCCCCCTAAATCCCCCTTATCAAGGGGGACTTTGAGGTTGAGAAGCATACCTCATAAATCCTAGAAACGCTATATAACTGAACAATATCCCATTTAAATGCACAACAGCTTAGTTATTATTCATTAGTTATTTACCCCATTCGCGACTGCATCAAGACAATGATTTACACATAATTTTTTCCCGATTCCCGATTCCCTACTCCCGATTCCCTACTCCCGATTCCCGATTCCCGATTCCCTACTCCCTACTCCCTACTCCCTACTCCCTACTCCCTATTCCCTAAAAACAATGAACTCAAAAATTCTTGAAATTGATAACTTAACTGTAAGTTTTGACGGCTTCAAAGCAATTAACCAGTTTAACTTTAGTATGGATACTGGGGAATTGCGAGTGATGATTGGTCCTAATGGTGCTGGGAAAACTACGTTTCTGGATGTAGTGACTGGGAAAGTACAGCCAACGGAGGGACGGGTGTTGTTTAAGGGGCAGGATTTGCGAGGCTTATCGGAACACCAAATCTCTCGCTTCGGGATTGGTCGAAAATTTCAGACACCACGAGTCTACCTAAATCTAACTGTTCGGGAAAATTTAGATTTAGCTTGCAATCGCGATAAAAATGTGTTTTCCACCCTGTTTGGACGTACATTACCCGGGGAAAAACGGACAGTAGCTGGTTTGCTGGAAACCATTGGGTTAGTGGAAAAAGCGAATTTACTGGCCGAGTTACTCTCCCATGGAGAAAAACAGCGGTTAGAGATTGGGATGTTAGTGGCTCAGTCTCCCGATTTATTACTAGTAGATGAACCGGTGGCTGGTTTAACCGATGAAGAGACAGAAAATGTCGGAGATTTGCTGTTAGCTCTAGCTAAGAGTCATTCCATTATTGTGATTGAACACGATATGGAATTCGTACGCCAGATTGCTCGTAAAGTAACCGTGTTACATCAGGGTTCAGTGTTGTGTGAAGGCACAATGGATCAAGTCCAAAATGACCCCCGCGTTATTGAAGTGTATTTAGGACAAAAGCCATCGATTACAGCGGAACAAATGAAAATGCTACGGATTGTGTCTGCTATGGCTTGGTCTGATGGTAATCTGGCACGAGAAGAAGTTGATGTGATGATATCTCGCTTTAGCCAAGTGTTTGCGACAGATGCAGAACAACAGCAACAATTACAACAAGAATTACAGAATTATTTAGCACTTAATGTTCCTATCGAAGAGTTGACTAGTGAAATAGAAAGTATTGAAGAACGAAAACTAATCGTAAAGCTGGCTTATGAAGTGATTAAATCAAGTTCCCGTACACCTAGCGAACCAAAAATTAACGATGCTGAAGCAGCGGCTTACCAAAACTTAGTGAAGCTGTTGGATCTGCCAGCAGAAGTGGTAAAAAGCTTGGAAGCAGAAGTAGGAGAAGGGTAAAGGGTAAAGTGCTATATAGCAATTTTACGACTTGTGAGGTACAAATATCTAGGTTTTAGGGAGCAGGGAGCAGGGAGCAGGGAGCAGGGATTAGGCAAGAGTGAAACAATCCTGTATACCTCATGAGTCCTAGAAACGCTATAGCATTTAAGGCAATAGGCAATAGGCATGCTAGCAATAGTTAATCCACTATATAGGGATTTTTGCGATTCCCGATTCCCAATTCCCGATTCCCGATTCCCGATTCCCGATTCCCGATTCTAAATTCTAAATTCTAAATTCTAAATTCTAAATTCCCGATTATAACTTCTAACTTCTAACTTCTAACTTCTAACTTCCCGATTCCCAATTCCCGATTACCGATTCCCAATTCCCAATTCTAAATTCTAAATTCTAAATTCTAAATTCTAAAAAACTCTTATGCTGCAAATTTCCAATTTAAATGTCTACTACGGTGAAAGCCACATTCTCAGAAATGTAGATTTGAATGTACCAGCAGGACAAATGGTTTGCCTGATTGGACGGAATGGTGTGGGCAAAACTACTCTACTCAAAACGATTATGGGATTACTGAAACCCCGCACTGGCACCATTACCTTTGCTGGTCAACCCCTGACTAAACTATCTACCGATAAACGAGCCAGATTAGGAATTGGCTATGTTCCCCAAGGGCGGGAGATTATCCCTCGGGTAACGGTGAAAGAGAATTTGTTGCTGGGTTTAGAAGCACGTCGAGGGGGTAGAAAGGCTGAAGACGACATCCTAGACACTATCTTTGAGCTGTTTCCAGTCTTAAAATCAATGTTGTCCCGGATGGGTGGTGACTTGAGTGGTGGACAACAGCAACAATTAGCGATCGCACGGGCATTAATGGGACGTCCTCAGTTATTAGTGTTAGACGAACCCACCGAAGGGATTCAACCGTCGATTATTTTGGAAATTGAAGCGGCTGTGCGCCGGATTATTAAAACCACTGGGATTTCTGTGCTCTTGGTGGAGCAGCATCTACATTTTGTCCGACAAGCTGACCGCTACTATGCCATG
Organism: Moorena sp. SIO1F2; assembly: GCF_010672755.1. Classification (NCBI taxonomy): domain Bacteria; kingdom Bacillati; phylum Cyanobacteriota; class Cyanophyceae; order Coleofasciculales; family Coleofasciculaceae; genus Moorena; species Moorena sp. SIO1F2. The sequence goes on along the minus strand of NZ_JAAHFV010000238.1, from coordinate 2,090 downwards.
CAGAAGGGTGGCATTGTGGCATCCGGGGCGACTAGTGAACTGAGTCAGGATGTGATTCAGCAATTCTTAGCGGTTTGAATCGTTACATAGCGGTTTTTAATTTGGTGAGGTACAGAGTTTCTGGTTTTAGGGAACAGGGAACAGGGAACAGGGAACAGGGAAGAGTAACCCAAACCTAACCCCTCCCAGGAGGGGAAGAGGTGACAGGGAAAAAAGTGTGTACCTCATTAAAGTAAAAATAGCTATAGATATACCAATCCTAAATGAATTGTGATAATTTTTGTTCCCTTTTCCCTACTCCCTACTCCCTACTCCCTGTTCCCTGTTCCCTGTTCCCTTTGGTATAGCATATAGAATATATTACAATACTAGTGTATTGACTTATAACTTATGTCTAACAATCCTTATTACAATCTTAGTGTTGATGACCAAACGATCATCATCAAGATTGATAAGACAGCAATTGATTATCAGCAACTGACCCAACTCCTCAACTATCTTGAATTCAAGTCAATCAGCCAGCGCAGTCAACTCACAGAAGAGGTAGCGGCTGAATTAGCTGATGAGATTGACTCTACCGTTTGGTCTAAGGTTAAGTCTAAACTTGATAAGTAGTAAATTGTGATCGGACAAAACCAAGCAGTTATAGTTGATACCAACATTTTGTTCTCAGCATTACTCTACAGATAAATCCCGTTTTAGTGAGTTACTACTCGACTCAAATTATGGCGTTGCTTAATAATGGAATGATTTTAAGAGTGAGGTGGAATAGGCATCTTGCTGTGGAATGGGCATCAGGCGTGGAACTGGCATCTTGTGTAGAACTGGCATCTTGTGTAGAACTGGCATCTTGCCAGTTTCCTCCTTATTTTCGGGCGGGCAGGATGCCCACTCTACTCCTATTCATTCAAAGACTGACGCAACGCCCAAATTATAACTTTTTTATCTGTGAGCAGGTGCTGGTAGCAGGAAGTTCAGCCACGGTTCATCTCGCGCTCTAGATCGTTAAAGTCAACAGCAAAGACATCAATTTGTTCCCGGGCTAGGGCGGCCAGAAAGTCCCTACGGTTTAACCCAGCGACGGATGCTGCTTTTTCCATGGAGATTTCCCGCTTTTGATACCAGTAGATAGCAGCAGCAAGCCGCATTTCCTGCACAAATTCTTCTGGGGGAAGGCGACGGGCACTCAAAACCTCTTCAGGTAAGTTAATTGTGACTTCTGACATTAGTTATGTCCTAAAATGTGGTATTATTAAAAATTGCTGACCTATCTTTTTTTACCATAATTTCGTCAAATTATTATCCCACATAGTTTTCGGGTCGCTTGTCGCCCCGTCAGAGCAAAGGGAATAGGGAGTAGGGAGTAGGGAGCGGTGGGACCCCGCGCTTTAAAAAAGCGCTAGGGAACGCGCACCGTAGGGAATATGATATCAAAAATTCTCACACATGATTTAGGATTGCTATACTGTTTATTATAGCTATGAGGTACATAGGATTTTTTCCCTCTTGCCTTTTACCTGCTCCCTGCTCCCTGTTTCCTGCTCCCTGCTCCCTACTCCTTAAAAAAAATGTACCTCACCTAATTTAAAACCGCTATAATTGAATAAAAATGGCTGTACCAGAACGTTTTGTTAAGAAAATAAGAGAAGCAAAATATCAGCAGCTTAAACACTTAGATTTAAGCATTTCTGTTTTTGGTGAAGATGGTGAGAAGTTAACTAAAATTCCAACTGAAATTTTTAATTTATCACAGTTAGAAGTCTTGGATTTAAGCGGTAATCAATTAACAACAGTACCAGAATCTATTACCAAGCTAACAAACTTAAATCTGCTTGATTTAAGGGGAAATAAATTAAAAACAGTCCCAGAATCCATCGGAAATTTAACCAACTTAACTCTGCTTGATTTAAGCTACAATCAATTAACGACAGTCCCAGAATCCATCGGAAACCTTACCAACTTAACCCATCTTTATTTAAACGGAAATCACTTAATAACAGTCCCAGAATCCATGGGAAATCTTACCAACTTAACCTATATCTATTTAATGAAAAATTACTTAATAACAGTCCCAGAATCCATCGGAAACC
>NZ_JAAHFV010000237.1:0-10360 GCF_010672755.1 Moorena sp. SIO1F2 | reverse complement strand
TTAGTCTAGTCAATGGCTTTTATACCCTGACACAAGTTTCCCTACTCCCTGAAACCTGGCAACCCTGGTTAGTTGCATTAGCTGCGTTTGCTGCTATCTTTGGTCATAGTAAATCCATTTGGCTAAACTTTACCGGAGGTAAATCCGTTGCCACCAGTATAGGTGTTATCCTTACCATGTCTTGGCCTGTAGGGTTAGGAACCCTAGGTGTATTTGCAGTAGTCTTGGCCATTTCTCGTATCGTCTCTCTCAGTTCCATTGCTGGTGCGATCGCTGTTTCCCTACTGATGTACCTTACCAAAGCTCCTCTTGCCTATGAGCTATTTGGTATTGCTGCTGGCATATATGTGATCATCCGTCACCGCAGTAACATCCAGCGTCTACTTACAGGTACCGAACCCCAAATCGGGAAACCCCTTTCTCCAGCAGTATCCTTAGAGACTGGAACAGACTAAGACTATAAAACACAAGTCCCTGGTTATGGATTGCTTGGGTACAAATCTAATAAAGGAGCGGACTTAGGCAGCGGTGCAACACCGCACTTTTTGCGACGCGGTGCGACCCCGGTCGGGTGTCCCGACAAGCGTGAACGCGCACCAAGAGAACGAAGGGTGAAAGCACAGCAAGAGATATCGTTGTATGCTAGGGGTTGAATTGAGACAAAAATTCTGGTAGTAAATTCCAGCAATTCTCATTTTTAAACATTAGATTTTAAAAGCGATTAACCCAAAGTAGTAGCGCTAATGGCAATCGTTGACTTTGGTGATAAAGCATAGATGAGGGAAAACTTGACAAATGATGGACTGTATTAAACTGAGCAATATTCGCTGCTACGGTTACACTGGCTACCTACCGGAAGAACAGACCCTAGGACAGTGGTTTGAAGTAGACCTGACCCTGTGGCTAGATCTAAGCCCTGCGGGAGAAAGTGATGACCTTAGGGATACCATGGATTATCGGCAAACTATTGATACTGTCAAGCATTTGGTTAAAACCTCAAAATGTGCCCTGATCGAAAAATTGGCAGTTCAAATTGCTAATGCGATTCTAGAATTCGATAAGGTGGAGCAAGTTCAGGTGCAGTTAAGCAAACCTGGTGCCCCGATTCCAGATTTTGGAGGTAATATCACCCTGGAAGTGACTAGAACCCGTCACAATAGGTAGGAGGAATAATTCAACATCGTGGGTTTTTAGGGGGATCATGACTTTTCGCATACTCAGCTTAGATGGCGGTGGTATTCGGGGCGTTATCGCAGCAGTAATCTTGGCAGAATTGGAGAAAGAGATTAACCAGCCCCTCAACAAGTATTTTGATTTAATTGCAGGTACCTCCACTGGTTCAATCTTGGCTGCCGGGATTGCCACTGGCATCCCCAGTCGGGAGATGATTAGACTTTATGAACAGAAAGGGGAAAGGATTTTCCGCTACACCAGCCGTTTTTCACTAAAGCGGCTTAAGGTGATCCTTCAGTATGGTCTTTCTGCTCCTAAACACTCCAATCAGGGGTTAATTGAGGTGATGAAAGAACAGTTTGGGACGACCAAACTGTCGGATATCTACGATTCACCTCGGCTGTTGATCACAGCCTACGACACCATTAGTCGCATGCCGATTGTCTTTAAAAGCTGGCGTGAAGACAAAGATTATTTTGATGTTCCCTTATGGGAAGCCTGTGTCTGTTCCGCATCTGCCCCCACCTATTTTCCAGCCCATCAGCTCAAGACTCAAAGCAAGACTTACTCGGCAATTGATGGTGGGGTTGGGGCGAATAATCCCTCAAGCTGTGCATTAGCTGAAGCGATCCGCTTAAATCATTCCCTTGAGGAAATTTCTATAATCTCCATTGGCACAGGAGCATCCAACCGCCCCATTCCTTGGGAAAAAGCTAGAGGCTGGGGATTGGGACAATGGGGATGGCAAGGACGATTGATTGAAGTGCTATTTGATGCTCCTTCTGACATTCACCGGTATATTACCAAAGAGTTGATGGGTAGCTTAGAATCCGAGGATGCAACAGTTTCTCGTTACCTGCGTCTACAACCGCAAATCACTAGTGACGCAATGGATGATGCGACTCGGAGCAATATTGCCAAGTTAAAGCGTGTTGCCAAGAATTACGCCTGGCAAAACCAAGGTTTGTTCCAAAACTTCCTGAAAATAAATTGATTAACCTTTGAGCTCTTGTTCGTCGGTTTAGTAATGATAATTCAAGGAACTTGGTTACTTGTTACTGGTTAATTAAATATGATTAGACGTGATTAACCCAACTTGCTCTGATATCCTGTACAGTAGCATCATTATTATACTTCATTAATCGGTAATTACGCGCTTAAGTTATCAATTGGGTACCGAATTCAGAAATGCTATAAAATTGGGCAATGACCATAAAAGCTCGTAAAAAATTTGCTCAACATTGGCTGCGTAGCGAGGAGGCACTCAACCAAATCGTGACAGCCGCTAATTTACAAAAAAGCGATCGCATTCTAGAAATTGGTCCGGGTACTGGCATTCTTACCCAGCGGTTACTGCCTTTTGTTCAGTCTGTAGTGGCGGTAGAAATTGATCGAGACTTGTGCCGATTATTAGTTAAAAAACTCGGTAAGATAGATAATTTTTTACTGCTCCAAGGGGACTTTCTGTCCCTAGACTTAGATACCTTGTTAGCTAACTTTTCCAATTTCCAACAACCCAATAAAGTTGTTGCCAATATCCCCTATAATATTACCGGTCCGATTCTGGAAAAGTTGCTAGGTACCATCACTCAGCCAGCTGTGCCAGGGTTTGATTTAATCGTGCTGCTAGTCCAAAAAGAAGTAGCTCAGCGGTTATATGCCAAACCCAGTTCTAGAGCATTCGGGGCATTATCAGTGCGGGTTCAGTATCTCGCCAAATGTGAATTGATTTGCGATGTACCTGCCTCGGCATTCTCTCCTCCCCCCAAGGTCGATTCCGCTGTCGTACGGTTACATCCGAGCCTAGCTGAACCACCAGCTTCTGACCCCAGATGCTTGGAGACACTATTGAAACTGGGCTTTGGCAGCAAACGAAAAATGTTGCGCAATAATTTAAAATCTGTAATCGAACGCGATCGCATCACCCAATTGCTGGAACAATTAGAAATAAGCCCTCAAGCCCGAGCCGAAGACCTTAGTGTTGCTCAATGGATAGCCCTAGCGAATCAGATCACCATAAAGAATGCATTCTTATTCCCTAAATGCCCCAGCTAAAATCAATCTGTATTTGGAAATCATCGGTGATGCGGGTGATGGTTATCACGAACTCGCAATGATTCTCCAAAGCATCGAATTAGCTGATCAAATCGACATCCGTGCCATTGGTACACAGGAGATTAAAGTCCACTGTCATCATCCCCAAGTGCCAACGGATGAAAGCAACCTCGCTTATAAAGCAGCTGCCTTGATGTGGGAGGAGTTTCCTGAGTACTTTGCTAACTTGGGCGGTGTAGAAATTACTATCCACAAGCGAATTCCTGTAGCCGCTGGACTAGCTGGTGGCTCGACGGATGCAGCGGCTGTGTTAGTAGGAATCGATATGTTGTGGCAATTGGGATTAACCCACCCGGAATTAGAACAATTGGCAGCACAGCTTGGATCGGATGTGCCGTTTTGCCTGGCTGGTGGCACCGCTCTAGCTCTGGGCAGAGGTGAGCGCTTGTCTGCCCTACCGGGACTAGATTCTCTATATGTCGTGTTGGGTAAATACCGCAGTCTGATGGTTTCTACTGCTTGGGCTTATCAGACTTATCGAAATCAGTTTGGGGAAACCTATATCCGGGAGCCTGAGGACTTAGAATCCCGTGCTAATCGTTTTCATAGTGGTCCGATGGTTAAGGAAATCCTCAATAAGGATGGGGGACAGATTGGAAAACTCTTGCGCAATGATTTAGAGAAAGTGGTGTTACCCAATCACCCCCAAGTCTTGGAACTACGGGAAGCCTTTGAGAATAGTGGTGCCATAGGAACCATGATGTCTGGTTCAGGTCCGACGGTATTTGCCCTGTGCGAGTCCCAGGAGCAAGCCCAGGAAATTCAACAGAAAGTAAGCATTGACATTACTGACCCAGATTTGGAGTTTTGGGTAACCAAATTATCGAGTCAGGGAATTCAGATCATGTCAACACCTTGAGTCGTTAGTGTTGAGTTGGTTAGCCCTAACTTGGTTAGCCCTGAGTTGGTTGCTCCTGAGTCGAAGGTTACTGACCAGAGTCTGTTGGTAATTAAACATAACTAATTACTATTTATGCTTAAAATAAGCCTCCATCACCTGGCGCACAATTGGTCCTGCCACTGAACCTCCACCGCCGCCGGAATGTTCCACAAAAGCAACAACCGCAATCTCGGGTTTATCATAGGGGGCAAAACCACCAAACCAAGCATGAGGTTTCCCAGGAGGAGCCTCTGCTGTTCCACTCTTACCAGCGGCAGGAGGCAACTCTGGCACCCTCAATGCCGCTCCTGTTCCCCCAGTCACCACAGCTCGCAATCCTCGGCGCAGGGTCTGAATCGTTGATGGCTTCATATTGATGGACACTCGCCCTTTAATAGCATCCTGATTGTTCTTGAGCAAGTGGGGTTTAACCCGATAGCCACCATTGGCAACTGCAGAAAACATCACCGAGGATTGTAAGGGTGTTCCTAGGGTAAACCCTTGACCAATAGACATATTTATGGTATCCCCAACGGTCCATCCCCAATTGTAGTTTTTCCGCTTCCAGGCATCATCCACTATCAAACCACTGGATTCGCCGGATAACTCAATACCAGTTTTTTCACCAAAGCCATATCTACGAGCCCATTCAATCAGGGTTTTCCCCCCAACCCCTCGACCGATTTGACCAAAGAAGGTGTTACTGCTCCAAGCCATAGCACCCACAAATCCCATTGGACCAAATCCGGCTCGGTTCCACTCCCCAAAGGCATGACCACCGACATACAGGTAAGGATAAGTCTGTAAAACAGTTTTGGGAGAATACCGACCAGATTCCATACCCGCCGAAGCCGTGACCACCTTAAATGTACTGGCTGGAGGAAACCCTCGCATTGCCCGGTTGATAAACGGATTCCCTCTGCCTTGTAGCTTTCGCCAGGTTTCTGAGGTGATGCGAGTCGAGAAAATATTCGGGTCAAAGGTTGGACGAGAAACCATTGCGAGGACAGCACCGGTGTTGGGGTCTATAGCCACGACTGCCCCTTTGCGATCGCCTAATGCTGCCTCGGCTGCCTTCTGCACATCTATATCGATGGTTATATGGATAGGTTTACCCGCTTGTGCCTGTTTCTGACCCAGAACCCTGACGACTCGTCCAGCACCATCAACTTCTACTTGCTGACCGCCCCATTCTCCCCGTAGCAGATGCTCATAGGACTTCTCCACCCCCATTTTGCCAACCACATCACCGAGGCGGTAGCCGTCAGGTTTACGCCGTTGCAGCTCTTCATAGTCCAGCTCTCCAGTATAACCTAGAACGTGAGCCGATAGCTGTCCATGGGGATAGTACCGCAAGGCATCAATATCCACCTCTATCCCCTGTAATTCATTGCTGTACTCAGCCAAGGCAGTAACTTGAGCGGGAGTAACACCACGGGCAATCCGAAGTAGGTAAGGAGAGTTATAGCCCGCTTGTTCCAGACGCTTTTGAATCTCAGCGTCTGGTATCTTCAAAATTTGGGACAGGCGTTTGCGAGTTTGGGGCCATTGCTCCTGCCTAAGAACCATCGGCCACACAAATACCGAGTGAGACAACCGATAGCTAGCTAATACTCTTCCCTTACGGTCAAAAATATTGCCCCGTATAGGGGGCTTGGGAATCAGACGAATCCGGTTATTTTCTGCCAGCTGTTGGTTGCGTTCCCCTTGAACTAGCTGTAAATACGCTAAACGGGAAGCAATTCCCCCCAGCAAGAATAGGCTAATCAGTACCATAATCACTACGGATTGGTATTTGCGTCCGACAGTGCGGGAATTAGATCGATGCACTGCAAATGGAGATAAGGAAGGCTGAATTAATGTCATCGTCAGAGGTCTGAGAATGGGGAATCGCACTTGGAGAACACGGAATTGGGCAATTAAGGCGAATAGTCACCTGATCAATCCCAGTAACCTATTGGCTTTGATTCCGAATAAGTCTCCCTTTTCAATTAAGAATTAAGGATTGACAATTGACAACAAAACAACAGGACTCACGCCCCAAGCTTGTCGGTTAAAACTGGGTATGGGGTTGAGGGTGACCGGGTGTAGTGAGCAGAATTGGAATATGCCCTTGGGATTGCCCACACTAATTCACCTAGATCTGCCCCAAAGCCTTGATTAAGGAGGCTCTGATTTGCCCCTGTTCTAATAGCTCTTACCATTAGCTTAATACCTAGTCACGGCTAATACCCAGCAATTTACTTCTGCACCTCAGCTACTGGATCAGTGCAGATCTGTTTAGCTACTGCAGGAGTATTTTTAGGTTGGAGGATAAAATAAACCCAAGGAGAGAAACCGTGTTGCACAGATGCAGACAGACGAGGCATGACTCTGGGGGCATCACTACTGCTGAAATAACCACCATGTTTCAAACGACTGTTAAAGAACCACGTCCGACTACTACGACTACAGCTAAACTTGATGTTGAACTCCGGAAGGTTTTTAAAGTGTTCGACACCGAGACTGTTGTTCGTGGTGTTGACTTAACTATCCGTCGAGGAGAATTTTTTAGCATTCTTGGTCCGTCTGGCTGTGGCAAGACTACAACCTTGCGTTTAGTAGCGGGATTTGAGATGCCTTCAGCTGGGGAGGTAATGATTCAGGGACGCTCGATGAATCATATTCCACCACACCGCCGACCTGTCAATACTGTCTTTCAAAGTTATGCTCTATTCAATCACCTGAGTGTTTCCGAAAATATTGCCTTCGGTCTACGGCTAAAAAAGCTACCCTCATTGGAGGTTGAGGAACGAGTCAAAGCAGCCCTCAAACAAGTGAAACTGGAGGGATTGGCGAATCGGTATCCCCCTCAATTGTCTGGGGGTCAACAGCAACGAGTGGCATTAGCCCGAGCATTAGTTAATCGACCAGCGGTGCTGTTGTTGGATGAACCTTTGGGAGCGCTAGATTTCAAGCTGCGCAAACAGATGCAGGTGGAACTGTCAAATCTCCATCAAGACCTGGGGTTAACCTTTGTGATGGTGACCCACGACCAAGAAGAAGCTATGAGTCTTTCTGACCGTATCGCTGTGATGCGTGCAGGTAAAATTGAGCAAGTTGGTTCCCCCAGAGAAATCTATGAAAATCCTCGGACAACCTTTGTGGCGGACTTTATCGGTGATACCAATTTATTTAAAGGTCGTCTGCAACGGTCCGATGCCGACACACTTGAAATTACCACCAAGACTGGTATCAAGATTGTGGTTGAGTCTCCATCCGTTAAAGAAGTCCTGGATAATTCTAATGCTCAGGATATTGTAGTAGGTGTACGACCAGAGAAAATTCGCCTTAGTCTTTCCCCCCCAACAACAACAACTACTACTACTACAATGAATTGCTTTGAAGGACGTCTCAAACACGCGATGTACCTGGGTACTCATATTCAATGTGTGGTGGAGTTACTCAGTGGCGACTGTCTCAGAGTCATACTGGCCAACACCAATAACAAGTTACCAGACCCTCACACGACAATTTATGCTCGTTGGGCACCCACGGATTGTCGAGTGTTGGAGGAATAATTTGAGGATTTCGGTAGTTTTTGAGCCTAGTTTGCTTGGAAAATAGTGCTGAGTAGAGCAAGAGATTTTTATTTGTTGACTAGATAAAATCCGCTGGATTAATTATCCTATCCATTTTCGGGTAATGGGTAATCGGTAATCCGTTGTGAATAACTTTCTTCAACCTACCCTAAAATGGACGCCTGGGCAAAAACAAACGTCAACCTTCAACCTTTTCAATCGTGCTTTCTAAGGATCGACAATCATTACTAAAACGCCCTACAAGGCGCAACTTTTTACAGCTAGCCACGGTCGCTACCCTATCAGGTCTAACCTTGTCTGGATGTGGCTGGACTCTAGCTGAGGTCAGACCAACACCTCCTTCACCAGGTGACAGAAATAAACTATTTATCTACACTTGGACTAACTATACCGATGATGAGCTACTAGACCGCTTTAAGGAAATAACTGGAATCAAAGCTGTAGTCGATGTCTTTGATTCCAACGAAGCTATGCTTGCTCGACTTCAGGCTTCTGGGGGTGGAGCCTATAGCATTATCTACCCGTCTGACTACATGGTGCGGAAGATGGTGGAGTTGGATCTGTTGGTGAAACTGGATTTTGAACGCATCATCGGAATAAATCGACTGTTTTATAAGTTCCTCAATCCTATATATGACCCCAACAATTTGCACAGTATTCCTCTGAGCTGGGGAACAACAGGTTTGATTTACAACTCCAAAAAACTATCTAAGGTACCGGAGGATTGGAGCTATCTTTGGCAATATAAAGATAAATTATCGAGACGGATGACTTTGCTCAACGATGTGCGAGAAGTGATGGGTGCAACTTTGAAAATGTTGGGTTACTCGTACAACTCTACCAATCCCCAGGAGATCAAAAAGGCCTATGAAACGTTGGTGGAGTTAAAACCAAGTATTGCTTCATTTTCTTCTGATGCTTGGCGATCGCAAATCCTGACTGGGGATTTATGGGTTGCGATGTGTTACTCCTCCGATGCTGTTGACATCATGGCAGAAAACCCAGATTTGCAGTACGTGCTACCGAAAAGTGGTTCTTCCTTGTGGACCGATACCTTGGCAATTCCCAAAACAGCTCCCAATCTTGAGGGTGCCTACGCTTGGATTAACTTTATGTTAGAAGCAGATGTTGCTGCTCAAATTTGTGAACGGTTGAGCTTCGCCACACCAAACCAGAAAGCCTTTAAGCTATTGTCCCGTGACATCCAAGAGGATCAAAGTTTGTTTCCAGAACAATCAGCGTTAGAACGTTGTGAAGGTCTTGCACCTGTTGACGAGGTTAGCGAACTTTATGACCGATACTGGACTCAGTTGACCAGTGCTTAGGAGTTAGGAATTAGCCCTTTTCAACACCCTAAAGTTTAGGAAAATAGTACGGAACGGTAGCAATAAAAATATCATTAAAAATACCTATCAAAAAGAGCGAAACGCTATTGATAAATGTTATTATAACGAATAAAAAACCATAAGTGATAAAATAATAAATAATCACTCTAATTTTTAAGAGAGAGTTTTAAATTTATATATAAAAGAAAGATAGCATTTTTTAATAAAATTGGTATAAGTCTTGGAATAATGACTAAGAACTAATGATAAATAACACTGAAAGCGTTACTGATAACATTGCTGAATCCCCAGTTATGCAAGATAAGAGACAATTACGATGGCAGTGGTTAGAACCCCTAGGATTGCTCAGTCCAGCAGGTATATGGTTAGCTTTGTTGTTGGTGCTGCCAACCCTAGTGATTTTTGAACTAAGTTTGGTACCCAACATTAGACCAGGAGATGTGGTCAATCCCTCTGGTATTGATAATTATTTGCGGGTATTTGATCCAGTAATCTTGCAAGTGATGGGGCGATCACTTTTTTTGGCCATGGGAACCACTGTGATTTGTCTTCTGCTAGGATTTCCTGTGGCTTATTGGATTGCTCAGCTAGCACCCAAGCGGTGGCAAAATTTACTGCTGCTGGGTTTTATCTTACCGTTGTGGACATCCTCTCTACTGCGTTCTTATGCCTGGATTAGCATTCTGCGACCGACTGGGGTTCTCAATACAGTCCTGACTAGTCTTGGACTACCAGGGTTGGATTTGCTCAATCGTAGTGCTGCTGTATTGATTGCCATGGCTTACAGCTTTCTGCCATATATGGTCTTGATTCTCTATGCGTCTATAGAAAAGTTAGACAAACGGTTGTTAGAAGCGGCGGCGGATTTAGGGGCAAATCCCTATCAAACGTTTTGGAAAGTAACTGTACCCCAAACTCTACCAGGAATTGCTGCAGGTTCTTTGCTGGTATTTATCTCTGGATTAGGGGATTTTATTAATCCGGAATTGCTAGGGGGAGCATCGAGTATGACTGGAGCAAGATTGATTTATAACCAGTTTTTAGGAGCTACTCAAAACTGGGGATTTGGGTCAGCTTTGAGTATGATGTTAATTTTGGTTGTGAGTATAGCGATCGCACTTTTGATTAAGTATGGTGATCCAAAAGCACAGCCCTAGCACTATAGAAAAGGGAGTAGGGAGTAGGGAGTAGGGAGTAGGGAGTAGGGAGTAGGGAGTAGGGAGTAGGGAGTAGGGAGTAGGGAGTAGGGAGTAGGGAGTAGGGAG
>NZ_JAAHFV010000236.1:0-10383 GCF_010672755.1 Moorena sp. SIO1F2 | reverse complement strand
TCAACAGGTATCAGGAATTCTGCCGTGTTGAACAAACCAATTTTGGTGCCTGGTTGGGAACAGGTCTCCTCAAACAATGGTCCCAAACCTTTATTGATCAGCATCTCATTATTCCAGAGGCTATCCATCATCGGAATTGGCTTGCTGTCATAGATCAAAGTCTCCGGAAGCGCACTGTGCCAACGATATACCAAATTAAATTCCACTGTAAACCAATTCTGGCGATACCACTTCTCATTGGTAAACGCTGGAGGATCGACAATGAAATTGAAGTAATAGGAGGTAATATGATTAACATACTCTTCCAGCACAATTTTCATGATTACCACCATCACGATGTTTCTGGCCGTTTGGAAGAGTCGCTCGTCATCCCAATCGGGATAATGCTTAGCCAGTAAATCACACAGGCGATTGTGTTCCCTCAGACACAGAACATTAAGCATTACATAGCCAATTTGGACATTGGCTCGTTCGACACCCATAGCAAATAGTTTGGCTTTCTTGGCTGGGTCGAGTCGCTTCTCATCATTGAGCGGTTCATACAACCCGTCAAACTCTGGTTTGACCACTCCGTTTTCTGGATCGTCGTAATAGAAGAGGGGATATTCTTCACCATTGATAATCTGGCTTTTCAGTTTCCCGCCCTGATGGGATCTCAGCATGTCTGTAGATTTTCTGTTCAACCCATAGACGGGAGATAAATCGATGCCGTGGTTTGAGGTATTCTTTAATCTATTGTAGTGATCAGTGCGCAAAAAGCCATCGGTAAACCACTGCACCCAATAGGGAAACAGCAGGGTAGACTTCTCGGAATAGATGGTTTTCCCCTCTTTTTTGCGAAACAAAACAGCAAGGTCTTCGAGAGGAGGAAGGTTACCTGCTTTGTTGAATTCTGGATCGGGGGGTAAATGTCGTCCGCTCCAGGTTCGGTCTGTTAATGAGTCCCAAGAGGTATAGGGTGCCATCGCGCTTAACTTATGGGGACGAGTGGGAATTTTGTAGACGACATTGTTAATCATTGTTTTGTTGGCTTGACGTCTTAGAGAGTCGTTGCTTTGAATAAACTCCCAAATCCCCTTGAAGTTGTTTAAAGCAAAGTTTTCTAACCGGTTCCTAAATCCGTCTCTAGATGTATTCCTTTTTTTTGTCATCGAACTAGTTCCCTTTTGGATATATAGCCTTTACAAATAGGTCATGAAAAACTATGCCTATTTCTGATAACGACAAAAACTACTCGTAACTCTTTCCTACTCTGACATTTGCCCTGTTCGCTGTTCGCTTTTGGCCTCACTCCTCTGTTTACATCTCAAATAAAAAGCCTAGAGCAGTATTACTTGTCCCAAGAGTTTTTGTCCCAAGAGTTGTTACCTTTGAAGTTACACATTTGTAATTATAGTGTTCTATCTAAATCTTATCCACAGTTTCAAAGGATTCTGAACCGAGTGGACTGGGCTTCCAGCCTTGAATATTGGCTCGCTTACCTAAAAGCGGTTGGGAGTGGACAATGGGAATGCGCACGGCTTCTTCAAATAAAATTTTATCCACTTGGCGATAGATTCTTGCCCTAGCATCCTTGTCTTGGGTCTTACGACCGGTTTCCAATAGCCGTAGGATTTGGTTATTCTTCCAACGTCCAAGGTCAGCGGTAGCATTAGGTCCGAAGTGGGAATAGTAGAAGTTATCTGGGTCGCCATATTCCCCAGTCCAACCCAATATAAACCCTTGGAAACCAGGAGACTTTTGTCGGTCTTTGAGATAATCTTTCCAGGGTTTGGTTTTTAAAGTAACCTTGATGCCAATCTTACCCAAGTCATCAGCTATGGCTTGGGCGATCGCTTTCGGATCAGGATAGTAGGGGCGGGATATTTTCATATACCAGAGTTCCAGGTCAAAGCCTTTGGGGTAGCCAGCTTCCCTCAGCAGTTGCTTGGCTAGCTGTGGATCATATTTATAGCTACCAAAATTGGGTGACTCAGACCAATCGAGGAGGGGTGGGGTGAAGTGAGCATCACTCTCTCCTAAACCCTGCCAATTTTTTTCGACAATCTTTTGGTGATTAATTCCTAATGCGATCGCAATCCGTACCTTTTGTTTAGAAAGGGGTTTGTAGTTGGTATTGAGGGATAGATATCCGACATTGAAGGAGGGACGGAAAATAGATTTGAGCTTAGCCTCACCAACTAAATTTTCTAATTGCTTAGGAACTAGGTCTGAAGTGAAGTCAATCTCTCCAGATTTCAACATGGTCAGCCGCTTCGCAATATCCGGGATGAACCGCACGATTACCTTTTCTGCTTTAGGTAGGTTTGGTTTCCAGTAGTTTGGGCTCTTTTCTAGGATAATTTCCTTGCCATTACGCCACTCTTTGAATTTAAAGGGACCTGTCCCTACCGCTAGAGATGACTCACGACCATACTTAGAACCTGCTTTCTTGATGGCGGTTGGGCTAGCGATACCAAAGTAGCCTGACCCAATCATCGCTGGAAAAATGCTTAAGGGCTGTTTCAGGACAAATTGAATTGTATACTTATCTTTGATGACTATCTGTTGTAATAGGGATTTCGAGTTTCCCTTGAAGCCACCAAATAAATCAGCCCAAATTTGATACTTTCTGTCTTTATCGCGATAGCCATATTTGTTTTCCGGGTCCCACCAACGCTCGACATTGAACTTAACTGCTTCAGCATCGAAATCAGTCCCGTCATGAAACTTGACCCCTTGGCGCAGTTTAAATGTCCAAACTCTGCTATTCCGAGACGCTTCCCAATCAGTAGCTAATCCCGGTTCCAGTTCTATCGTTCCCAGCTTGTATTCCACCAGGCGATTGTAAATTTGTTTCTGGACAACTAGGGATTCCCGGTCGCTGATATTACCCGGTTCTAGGTTTTCTGGTTGTCCCACTGCTCCGTAAACGATTGTCCTTCCCTTGGAATCCTTAGAAGGTTTAGTTGGGGAAGGAGTAGGAGTAGGAGTTGGAGTTGGAGTTGGAGTTGGAGTAGGGCTGGGAGTAGGAGTAGGGCTGGGAGTAGGGCTGGGAGTAGGGCTGGGACTAGGGCTGGGAGTTGGACTCTCAGAAACAGTAGGAGTAGGACTGGGAGGGGTATTTTTCCCAATCCAATTAGAAGGGCTAACGCAGTTAGAGAGAACTATAGTTAGGACAAAAGCCACAAGCAACAGTATGGGTCGCCATCGCCTCATTGATAAAACTCCTTTATATTGCGGCTCTTGCCAGGAATTGGTAACTAATAGTCATTAGTTATTTGTGATTAGTTTTTATTGACAGGACTTACCCTTGCTTCTGTTCCTCAACCATAATTGTAGGGGAGCAATGGTTACGTCATCACTATATGTAGCGCAACTGCTTAAGTCCTTATTGATTTATGTTGATTTGAATACATCTCCGATTATAAAAATAATTTCCGAACTTTTAGGCGTTAATTGTGTTTTTTAAGTGTTTTGGGTTATCAAAAAAGTGGTCAAACCCAAATTAACCAAAAAGTTGGAAGCCAGAACTTTGAGCAGGGGGACCCTGGCTTCCCGCTACCTATCACTAAAGACACCATAACTATGGTAAAACCTATACCTGCCCCGCGTCCCCTCACTCCCTAACTAAGGCAGGGCGCTAACTGATCCAAGGCTACAGTCAGTGTCCAATGGCTATGACTCCGCAACAGTTCTACAGCAAATGGGAAGTGACCCATCAGGTTCTTGCTTGTATATGTTCCCGTTCTAACACCAAACACCAAACACCTAACACCAAACACCTAACACCAAACACCTAAGACTTAACACTTAATACCTAACACTTAATACCTAACACTTAACACCTAATTTTTATGAGAAAATGTTAAAAAAATCAATCGAAATTTCATTTGTATAGGACTAAAACCTATAGTATGACGATCGCATAGCCTGTAGGAGCGCTTAAGCGCACTTGGCAATTGCCCCTAATTTTGTGTCCATGACCCCTCATAAAAACAGGGTGTATTTAGCATATCCCATCAGTAAAACTTATGGGATAGGGTCTTGACTCTGGAGCAGTTATTATGGTTAACTGCTCACAGTTAAGTACGAGGGTAGCAGCGGGCACGGTTTGTCCTACTCCTAGACGGAGATAGGTTCATTTATAATTTCGCTTGTAATTTGTAATAAGTCGTATGTTAGGTCTGTATGGAGTAAGCATATGGATGGTGCTTCTGGCAGCAAAAGGCTAATTGGTAATCACACCCATCAAGAGGATGCATTGAACTCAAGCGTAAACTCAAATGCGATCGCAAAATCAAGCTCTATTCTGGACTTGATTTCCTCAAATTCAGATCAAGTCAGGGTATTTGCCTTCGATATCCGAAGCCAACCCCACTTTCAGGGCAAGAATACACTTGAACCTTGGGCGTCACGAGCCTTAGCTGTAGCTGGTTCAGAGGATGTCGTGATCATTCCTGGCAATCTGGATGCAGAGTACTACGACTGGCTGAAAAATCTTGGCTTAGGACCCCAGAAAGTCTTTGCCTTCAACCGTGAAAATGAACCAGCACTGCTCTCAGAGCTGATAATGCAAAAAGCGGATGAAGTAAGAGCATTTATTGCATCTATCGGAAAACCATTGGTGTTTGTTCCTTATTATTCGGCAGATGTAGATAAACAGGCGGCGTCAACCATTGATGCCGTTTTTTTTGGCTGTGATCAGTCTATTACCTTAAAGTATTTTGACAAGTCCACCTTCAAGGACCTGTGTCAGTCTCTTGGTATTCCCACAGTACCAGGAACTATCCTGAGTAAATCATCATACTCTGAGGATTTTGAGACAGAATTGCGACAGGAAATCTTAGGTTGGCTTAAGGATTATGAGACGTTACTGATCCGGGGCGCACAAGGGTGTGTAGGCTCATCACTTCATAAAGTTAACAGCAGTAACCTCGACACTGAGATGCCAAAAATGCTGGCATCAGGAGAAAGTTGTTTTTTAATTGAGCCATTCCTCAAAGTCATTACATCCCCCAATGACCAGTGGATGATTGGCAGCAATGGAGAAATTGCTCATCTGGGCATAACATGCCAGCTGTTTAATGGGTTACAACATATCGGTAACGTGAAAGGAAAACCCTATTCAAAAAGGATAGAAGGGTTAATTCGCGATTACTCCTTCAAAATAGCCCAGCACATGCGAGATGATGGCTATCTTGGCATCTTAGGCATCGATTATATTGTCACAGATCAAGGAATATTTCCCATCGAAAACAACGCCCGACTGAACGGATCGTCCTTTGCGTTTTTCATTCTTGACAATTTGTTTGGTTCTAGTGACTACGATGGATGCTGGAAGGTGTTGAGACTTACAATCGAACCTTGTAGTTTTACCACCCTAAGGGAAAAGATTGGTTCCTTAATCTACCAGGGTAATGGTAATCCGAATTTTGTCTTTCCTTATGAATTTGACACCTTACGAACTCAAGGGGATGTCACTATCCTAATTGTAGCTGAGGATTTACATCACCTAGAATACGTTGAGAAAGAGCTATTATCTAAACTAGAGATAGCAGATCTTAATTGAACTAAGGATTGATATAAAGAAGATACGGCAATCATCAGATTAATTTATCCATTTACAGGGGAAATGGTAAACCTAGGCATATCAATTAGGTATGTAAAGTTAACCTAGGCTTTTTCCCTTTTATTTTTTATTCTTGATTTTACATTAATTAAATAAAACAGATGATTATAGTGATTCATAATCTAAACCAAATCAATATCCACATTATCAATAGCCCAGTTATCGAATCCAGAACCACTATGGTTAAGCTGTAGCCAGCGGAACTGAGTAGCACTAGTTATAGCATCGGTGTCAATGCTCTCAGTAATAGTTTTCCAACTGATGTAGTCTTCTGTGTCATACAAACCCAGTCTTATCCAAGAGATACCGCTATCAATGGAATATTCAAGAGCGAGATCTTCCCCAGAATCTGCATTCTCCCCTCCATTATTACTATTACCAATGATATTACCAATGATTAGGTCAAAGGAAATAGTACCGCCATGAGAAACATCTAGGGCTTGGGTAATAGCATAACGGGAGTTATCTTCTGCAGAACCGCCATCAAACCAAAGGGAGTTGCCATCGCCACCAAAGTTGGTATTAACTTGACCATTGCTAATTTATGCCCATTTATTATAAAAACCGTAGAATCGGCCATATCCACCACTCCTATACTCAAGGTAAACGTGCCAGCTGTTGTAAACTCGTAAGTAAATGTTTTGTAGCCAGTCTGTGAATTAAAATAAGTCGTGGAGGCGACAAAGTCACTATTTGTATCTGCTAGTTCCAACAGGTCCCCTGAGGATATAGAGACAAAGGCAAAATCGTTATATAGCTATAATAAACGCTATATTTTATTTAGCCAGGATAGGATTAGGCATGTTCGGATTGGTTATTAGCATTAGTACTAATCATAGTTTAAAGTTTAGGTAAAGTAGCTGGTATAATCTTGGTATACTCAAACAAGTCAACGGTCGATAAGGGGATGTCTAGAAGCCTCACTATTATCAAGCTTGGGTTTTGGTAACTTTAAAATTAGTAATTTTGATTACTCCTAAGCCATTACCCATTACCCATTAGTCTGTACTCCTAAGTTTTTTATGCATGCTCTATCAATTCCAACTTGGATTATTCACATTTCCAGTGTTATCGAGTGGATTGCTGCAATTTGGTTAATCTGGACCTATGGTGAAATTACTGGCAATCGTGCATGGTGGGCATTGTCTTTTGCTATGTTACCAGCATTGGTCAGTGCGATGTGTGCTATCACCTGGCACTTTTTTGACAACCAACAATCCCTGGAGTGGATGGTAACACTCCAAGCAGCGATGACGGTTGTAGGTAACTGTACCCTTTGTGGAGCAGCTTGGTGGATTTGGCGTTCAGCGTAGGGTTGCTACCAATGCCAGGGATAAGTTTTACGGTAATCACTCAGCTTAAGCGCTACTTGAGATGCTACTTGAGGTGCTATCAGCTATCAGCTATCAGCTGACGGCTGACGGCTGACAGCTAACGGCTGACGTTTTCCGAATCATTTTGACAAGCATTTTTCCTTATCTTCAGATGATTTCTAAAGACACATTATTTGCTATTTCCCTATTTCCTTACCTAGGATTTTTGTGGTTTCTCACTCGTTCTGGACAAACACCCCGTTTAGCGCTAATCGGATTTTACGTCCTCTTGGTGTTTGTTTTTGTTACCATCCCAGCTGGGATTTATTCCAAGGTAGCTTATCAGGAAGCATTAGCTGATGTGGATTGGCTACATGGTAGTGCTGAGTTTTTTTTAACCCTGTCCAATACTTTAGTAGTACTGGGCTTCCGACAAGCAATTATGGAACATATAGCAAAGGGAACAGGGAGTAGGGAGTAGGGAGTAGGGAGTAGGGAAGATGGCCTCAAAAATATCTGTTCGTAGATAGGGCAATATATTATTATAGATAAAAGACCGACTGCTGACCACGATAATGAGCTACTGTCTCAATCCCACTTGCCCCAATCCCCAAAATCGAGAAGGAACTAAATTTTGCATTGCCTGTGGCTCGAAGTTGCTGCTCAAAGAGCGATACCGAGGGATTAAACCTATAGGTCAAGGTGGATTCGGTAAAACCTTCTTGGCTGTGGATGAAGATAAACCTTCCAAACCTCCCTGCGTCATCAAGCAGTTTTTTCCCCAAGCCCAGGGAACTAACACGGTTCAAAAAGCAGCTGAGTTATTCACCCTGGAAGCGGTACGGCTGGATGAGTTGGGCAAACATCCTCAAATTCCGGAACTGCTGGCGTATTTTTGTCAAGATAGCCAACAGTATTTGGTGCAAGAGTTTATCGATGGACAAAACTTAGTCCAAGAACTGGCAAGTCGGGGTGGATTTAATGAAGCACAAATTCGGGCGCTACTGGATGATTTGCTGCCATTGCTGCAATTTGTTCATCAACATCATGTCATCCACCGGGACATCAAGCCAGAAAACATTATTCGCCGCAGGAGTTTAAGGTCTTCGGTTGTCGGGGGAGCAACCCAGGTCCCTGGTCAACTGGTTCTAGTTGATTTTGGAGCATCGAAAGCTGCTACTGGCACTAGTCTAGGCAAAACTGGGACAGCGATTGGCTCATTTGGTTATGTATCACCAGAGCAAAGTATTGGTAGAGCAGTTTTTGCCAGTGATATCTATAGTCTTGGTATCACTTGTATTCATTTGTTGACCAATAGGCACCCCTGTGATTTATTTGATGTCAGGGAGGGTGTCTGGATTTGGCGCAACGTTTTGAGTCATCCTATTAGTGATCAGCTTGGTCGCATCTTAGACAAGATGATAGCAGGGGCTATTAACCGACGTTATCAATCAGCGGCTGAGGTAAGTAAAGAGTTGCATCTTAAGACAACTCCCCCAACACCTTTAAGGCAACAAAAACCAGTTACACCGATAAAACCTACTGTACCATCAAAGCCTGCAGTCGGGGGATTGAATAAAAGGATTGCTCAAGAATTAGAAGAATTGAAGTCTGAAATTATGGGTAATCCGACCCCTAAATCAACCCATCAAACCCTTGGAAATCAAGTTTCTGGATCTAGTAGTTTACCAAAAAATAAAACTAAACTTGATCTGGAATTGGAGGAGATCCAATCTGAATTTATTGGCTCTTCTAATCCTCAGCAAAATCCTGGTTTAGGTTGATAAAGAAGGGAGTAGGGAGTAGGGAGTAGGGAGTAGGGAACAGGGAGCAGGGAGCAGGGAGCAGGGAGTAGGGAACAGGGAAAAGGGAATAGGGAATAGTAAAAAAGAGCTCCGAAGAGTTTTTGATGTTATTATAAATCAGCAAGATTGTTCATGAACTATTTGTAAATGCTATAGTTTTAGTAGCTTGCTGAGAAGAGAAGAGCAAAGACTCAACTCCTTACTCAACTCTTGATGACTGGAGCAATACGGGCATCAAATCCGCTAGCTTTGAGAGCATTAACCGTTACTTGGTCATTTTGCACCCAGTATTTAGAATCAAAACGGACAAATTGATACTGCTGGGGTGTAGGAATAGTTGCCAGTACGGGTACTTTTGCCTGACGTTTTTTACCGGAATGTTTTTGCAGAATCGATTTTAATTGGTTAAGGTTGTTTGTCGTAACTTGCTTAGGGGTAAGTTCTACTACTACTGTTCGTAAAGTTTCAATTAGCTCAGCATCTTCAATAATCAGTTGAATTTTCTCATCTCGCTCATCCACCTTCGCCCAAATAATTAAACGGGAATCGGCTTGCAGTAAAGAACTAATTTTTTCGTAAGTTTTCGGGAATACAACTCCTTCAGCTTGACCGGTCAGATCTTCTATCTGCACAAAGGCCATGCGTTGATTATTTGTTTTGGTGAGGTGAGGCTTAACTTCAGTGAGCATCACAATAGCACTCAAAGTTGTCCCCTTTTTTTGATCCCCTAACTCCGCCAAACTGACAGGAGAAAGCACTTGAGCTACTGGACGGGCTGATTTTAAAGGATGGTCAGACACATAAAAACCAAGCAATTCTTTTTCCCAATTTAATTTTTCTTGGCGTGAAAAATCAGAAACTGCTGGAGCGCTTGGAGCAGATTCCCAAGCATTATTGTTCTGATCTGGCTCAGAATTAGTGTTACCAAACATATCAAAAATGTTCAGCTGACCACTTTCTCGGTCTTTGGCACGGTCTTGCCCCCAACTAATCACTGGGTCGAGGTCTTTGATAAGTTGCTGCCGGTTGGGCTGAATGCTATCAAAGGCACCACAGTAAACCAAAGCTTCCAAACCACGGCGGTTAAGGGTGCGCAAATCGACGCGATCGCATAAATCTGCCAAAGCCTTAAACTCACCACCAGTCTCCCGAGCCTTGAGAATACAATTAATTGCTCCGTGTCCCAAATTCCGGATTGCTGAAAACCCGAACAATATACTATTAGACATTGGGGTAAAATCAAAATCAGAACGATTAATATCCGGTGGCAAAATCTCAATCCCCATGGTTGAGCAAGTAGCAATATATTTCTGTATCTTGTCCGTGCTGTTACTACTCGCTGTCAGCAAGGCTGCCATATATTCAACTGGATAATTCGCCTTGAGATAGGCAGTTTGATAGGTTACATAGCCATAGGCGGTGGAGTGGGATTTGTTGAAGCAATTGGAAGCGACAATACCGTTTGCCAAAATAAAGTTATGGTCGCTCTTGACACCAATATCATAGACAGGTTGAGTGCCTAAGGATTTGCGGCTGATGATTTTAACCATCCCATGAATTTCTCCTTTACTCTGTAGACAATTGGAGATTTAACCTCCACAAAAACTATAGTTTGTGTGGAGGTTAAATCTCCAATTGTCTACAGAGTAAAGGA
>NZ_JAAHFV010000235.1:0-10396 GCF_010672755.1 Moorena sp. SIO1F2 | reverse complement strand
GTTCTGCCTACGGCCTCAGCTTCCGCGCTTATCCGATCCCTATTCCCTACTCCCTCCTCCCTACTCCCTACTCCCTCCTCCCTACTCCCTACTCCCTACTCCCTACTCCCTACTCCCTACTCCCTACTCCCTACTCCCTACTCCCTACTCCCTTACAAAAAAAATAGCCGCAGAAATACTATCCACGGCCAGATGAACCGATACTTTTTAGCTACCAAAGTCTACCAAGATAAACTTTAGCCCGCCAATGCAAGATGCTTTCACATCCAGGGGGTATCTCCCAAAGCTCTCAGGAATATCCCACGAGCGCCATAAAAATGTCAACAAAGTTGGTTCCACCGGGATAGAGAGCGCAACTATTAAACCCTTGGTTTTCGGCTTTAATTTAAGTTACATAATAATCCCTGTCGGTGTTACCCTAATTTAAGTCTAACAAATAAGCAGTAAGATTTTTTGGTAGACTCTGCGACATTTTCTCTAGCTGTTTACTAACCTTATGTAATTCAGATTTCGCACCATACCAGACATGCTCCCATGGGAGCAGTCCCGATGGTTTGGCCAGGGGGCAAAGCCCCCCAGCAATTTAATTGCTTAACCCAGAGTTAAGTATTTCGTCATCATCGTAATAAATTCTCCAGGAAGTCCCGTCGGCTGCAGAGGAGTCCACTCGACAATTTCCGCATAACCCACTACATGGAGAGTATGCATGGTGTTGATTATGGCCTTGCGAGACCCCTTCAAAATATGCTGAACCGGGTATTTTTTTGGAAAGGATTCTTGAGGATTATTACTAGGAGTTATATCCTCGGGATTAGTCTCTGGGTTTGGGCGAAATTCGGAATCCATAATGGTCACCTTTTGCTTGTTGTTGATTTATAATAATAATAACGATTATCGTATTATTTGTCAAGGGTTTTTATAAATTTTTTTTACAGCAAATTTCGCCCACCGCTAAGTTGAGTTAAAGTCCCCCAGAATTGGGGGATTTAGGGGGCAAATTCGTAAGCCCTAAAAATTAGAGACGCTCTATTGAACGTCTCGAAAAAGCTACTCTTTTCTCGCAGTTATCAGGTACGCTTTTCCACCTCAAAGTCCCCCTTATTAAGGGAAACGGGGGATAATAGGTACCTTATGGGATATAGAATTGCTAGATAGCGTTTCTCGCAGTTATGAGGTACGCTTTTCCACCTCAAAGTCCCCCTTATTAAGGGAAACGGGGGATCAATTTGAGGGGATTAAGGGGGACCAAAGGGGGATAATAGGTACCTTATGGGATATATAATTGCTAGATTGTGACTATAGCTTTCTCCATAATTATTAGGTACAGTTTGCCTTGAGTAGGGATCCCCCCTAACCCCCCTTAATAAGGGGGGGACTTTAATAAGGGGGGAATATGATTCACTATTCCCTGTTGCCTATTGCCTATTCCCTAAATTGTGTACCTCACCGAATTGAAAACCGCTATAGCAAAAAATCCTACTCTATTCCTTCAATCCTATCTTCAACCTCCTGATACAACTCGCGCAACAGCTGTAAATTACTCTCACTGGTTTCCCAATAGCCACGGCCATTAACTTCCAATAAGGTAGAGACTACTTTACGGAAAGAATTGGGATTCAAATTCATTAACCGCTGACGCATTTCTTCATCCTGGATAAAGGTAGTATTCACATCTTCATAAACCCAGTTATCTACTGCATCAGCTGTTGCACTCCAACCCATAGTATTCACTAAACGTTTGGAAAGTTCCCGGACCCCTTCATAGCCATGATTCAACATCCCTTCGTACCACTTGGGATTAAGTAACTTAGTCCGGGCATCTAAACGGACGGTTTCTGATAGGGTGCGAACCTGAGCATTAGCAGTAGTAGTATCAGCAATGTAAGCGGTTGGTTTCTTACCATCGTTGCGCAAGTTTGCTACTACCTTAGTGGGGTCAGAGTCAAAGTAATGAGAAACATCAGTAAGGCTAATTTCCGATGAATCAAGATTCTGGAAGGTAACATCAGCAGTTTTCAAGGCCGACTCAAAAATCTTCTGACTCTGTTCCATGGTGCCTGGGTTATCAGAAGAGAAAGCAAAAGACTTGCGACTGAGATACATATTCTGTAACTCGGCTTCTTCTTCCCAGGTGCTGTTTTCTACAGCTAAATTAACATTGGAGGCATAGGAACCGGAAGCATTGGAGAACACCCGAGTCGCAGCTTGCCGTAGATTAATCCCCATCTCTTGAGCTTGTTGCAAACTGTGTTTCCGCACAAAGTTCATTTCCAGGGGTTCATCCGCTTCTGCGGCCATTTTCACCCCTTGGTCGAGTAAATTCATCTGATTGATGAACAAATCCCGGAAGACACCGGAACAGTTTACTACCACATCAATCCGAGGACGACCTAACTCTTCTAAGGGAATTAGTTCTAATTTATTCACCCGTCCCAAGGCATCGGGCACTGGCTTAACCCCGACCATCCACAGAATTTGGGCTAGGGATTCGCCATAGGTCTTAATATTATCCGTACCCCATAGCACACACGCAATGGTTTCTGGCCAAGCCCCATCATTATCTCGCTTTTGCCGTGCCAACAGTCGGTCTACTACGATTTTGGCAGATTTCACTGCTGCTAGGGTGGGAATGGATTGGGGGTCGAGGGCGTGAATATTCTTACCGGTCGGTAGCACATCGGGATTTCGGATCGGGTCACCACCAGGACCTGGCAGCACATATTCCCCATCTAAGGCTTGGAGCATTGCTCCTAATTCGTTGTCTGCTACTATCTGCTGTAAACAGAATTCCAGATAGTCAAACAGAGGCTTGATCGCTTCGGAATCTACTTTGGTATATCCTAGATTGTGCAAAGCTTCTAGCCAAGGTGCTTTTTTACCAAGGTTGAGGAAGTTGAGTTTAGAGACTTTAGAGACTCGTCCATCGCTGTCGATTTGAGCTTGAACCATAGCACTAACAGCAGCACGGGTAGCTTGGGTGATATCTTGCAACAATTCCACATCAGCTAAGATGCCTTGGTCATTGTTGCTGTAAATTTCATCAATCTCTCGCTCAATACTGTTAGCAATAATCCGGGGTAAACCGATGATTTCGTCTTCGCTACGGTCTAAGTTAGCAATATTGACTAGAGTTGCGATCGCTTCTTCTGCGGTTGGTGGCTTACCAATCACATGCAACCCACAGGGTAACAACCTTGACTCAATTTCCATCAAGCGGCGGTACACCTGACCGACCAAGGTATCCCGTTCTTCCGCACTCAGCTCCTTAGCATCTTGGTCGGGCAAGGCAATATCTTGATCAAGATTCACCAAGCGGCACTTATCCATAATGGTGTTAACAATGGGAACACCGCGCCCAGTATCTTTGAGAGTTTGATAAGACCCAATTAACTCACTGAGTTCCTTTAACCCCTTATATAATCCAGCATTTTCTGCGGGTGGGGTGAGATAGGATATGGTTTCAGCGTAGCTGCGGCGCTTGGCAATGGTTGCTTCACTAGGATTATTGGCAGCATAGTAGTACAGATTAGGAATAGAACCAATTAAATTATCTGGATAACAGTCTCCAGACATCCCCATCTGTTTCCCTGGCATAAATTCTAGAGACCCATGAGTTCCAAAGTGCAGCACAGCATCCGCTTGCCAGATTTGTTCTAAATAGGTGTAATAGGCAGCAAAGCCATGGTGAGGACTTGCGGAACGGGAGAACAACAGTAGCATTGGGTCTCCTTCATACCCAAAGGTAGGTTGTACTCCAATGAATACCTTCCCGAAGTGCTTGCCGTAGATTAACAAGTTTTGTCCATCACTATTAAGATTTCCTGGTGGTGGTCCCCAGTTTTCCTCTAAGCGAGTGGAGTAGGGAGTAAACCGTTCATACTCCATCACCGACATCCGGTGAGCAATATTCAATTCTGGACTAGCGTACTGAGCTTGGGCATCATGGATCACCTCTTGCATCAGTGCCTCAGCAGATTCCGGCAAGTCTTGGACATCATAACCATTGTTGTTTAGGGCTTCCATCACTTTATAGATGGAACCAAATACATCAAGATAGGCCGCTGACCCAACATTGCCTTTATCTGGGGGAAAGCTAAAGACTGTGATCGCAATTTTCTTCTCAAGCTTGGGCTTACGGCGCAAATTCGCCCATTTCATCACCCGTCGGGCTACTGATTCAATCCGGTCCTGTAACGCAATGGATTTTCCAGTTGCGCCATCCCGTCCGGATAGGATAATTGGTTCAATGGCACCATCCAGCTCTGGAATGGCAATTTGCAATGCTACTTGAATCGGGTGCAGTCCCAATTCACTATCTTCCCACTCTTCCGTAGTTTGGAAGACTAAGGGAAGTGTAACCATATACGGGCGATTTAGGCGTTTTAAGGATTCAATAGCTTTGGGATGGTCTTGCCGTGCTGGACCTCCTACTAGAGCAAAGCCGGTTAGAGATACCACAGCATCCACTAAGGGGACTACGGTTTTGCCATGTTCCTCAGAAAAATAGGTATCTACTGGTTTAGAGAAATCCAAACCACCCGCAAAGATGGGAATCACCCTTGCTCCCATGGCTTCGAGTTCCTGCACCATGGCTACATAATGGGCATCATCCCCTGTAACTAGGTGAGTGCGTTGCAGGACTAAACCAATACAGGGAGCGAGGGGGTCTTTTATGTCTGTTGAGATATCCTGACGGCTACTATACCAGTTCAGGTATTCCTTGACATCTTCAAACATTTGTGGTGCTAGAGGATGCCAAACCCCCATATCTGGGTAAACCACTGGGTCTTTGAATTGGACAGAGGTTTCGCTGTTTTTCTTCTCGCGCTTAAAGACATACTTATCTGCTAGCATCAGCAAGAAGTTTTCCAGGTTATCAGAAGACCCCCCTAGCCAATACTGGAAACTCAGCATGAAGTTGCGAGCATCCTGAGCTTTGTCCATGGGCATATACTTCAGGACTTTCGGTAAGGTCTGCAACAGCTTGAGCATACTGTCTTGGAAGGAAGACCCAGATTTTTTCTTGCGCTTACGCATGAATTGTGCGATCGCACTCTTGGATTGACCCAAATTCGCCATGGAGAAGCTACCTAATTTATTCAGGCGCATCACTTTCGGCATTGATGGAAATACGACTGCGGCATCCAAGCGATCGCGATGGGGTTGTACAGCGGTGACTACCTTCTCGGCCAAGTCTTCTATGAAAATTAGTGACGCGATAAAGATATTCGCTTCTGCTATATCCCGTTTAAAGTCTTCATAGTTTTCTGGGTCACGGAGTTCCTCAATGAGGTAGCCGCTGATTTCAATAGCGATATCTGGTTGATTTTGATTGATTGACCGAACAGCAGCTGATAATGCACTTTGGTACTGCGGTTCTAGCACGACATAGACCACCTTCAGCAAATGACGCCCATTCAAGGCTTCCGGGGTAATGTGTCTAATGGTGGACTTGACGTGAGTGAACATGCGGCTAGGTCTCCTTCCTGATTATTCGTTATCTGTGCCTTACCTTGAGTGGCGGTAAGTGGCTGATCACCTTTGATAGTTTTGATCGTATTTAGATTTTATTGACAGATGTGCTATCTAACGTCTCTACCAGTGACCACTCACTCTTGGTTGGGATGGTTTTGTTTTGCCAACTAAAGAGTTTCTATCAAAAAACGTATACTTTCAGGGAGTTTCAGCCGTTATCTGATACAATTCGATATAAAAATTACAATTTTTTGTAAAATTACTTAACAATTACTGAAGTACTAAATCAGCTTAGCTTAAAAAAACTAAACAATAAAAATCCTTGACAAAAGTCAGCTTAGTTGTATATATAAGGAAAATTTATCGATTGATAAAACTATTACTTATCGTTCCTCCTTAATTATTACTTAAGATTTTAAGGGCTTACGGAGTAAGTCCTGATTTAGTAATCTTTGCCTTGAGTAAAGCCACATAGTCATAATCAGGAGTGGGGAAGAGTGCCAGCAGCAGATATTTTAGTTATGTCCAATGGCCCAGGAGAGTTGACCACCTGGGTGCGACCAGTGGTGAAGGCATTGCGGCAAACTCTAGGGAATGACCGTTCATTACTCCGGATATCGGTAGTGCTATCTCCTTGCCCTCATGCCACGGGCAAAGAAGATGCGATCGCAAAATCCTACCCAGAAGTAGACCGGGTTCAGGCAGCGGAGGATTTTTTACCATTCTTGTTGTGGGGGAAGACAGCGGAAAACTGGGACTGGCATCCAAAAGGGGTTGTTCTATTCCTAGGGGGAGACCAATTTTTTCCAGTAGTGATTAGTAAGCGCTTAGGGTATCGCAGTGTTGTCTATGCCGAGTGGGATGCTCGTTGGTACCGCTGGATTGACCACTTTGGAGTGATGAAACCCGATATTATCGCTCAAGTGCCTAAGACCTATGCCCATAAATTCACCATAGTGGGGGATTTAATGGCAGAGATTAGAGGGTTACAGGTTAATAAGGGGTTACAGGTTGCAGGTTCTCAGGTTAATCAGGAGTTACAGGTTACTCAGGGGTTGAAGGTTACAGGTTCTCAGATTGCAAGTTTAACGGAAGATACCCTTGAACATTCCACTGAAGTGATCGCACTATTACCGGGGTCAAAACCAGCCAAACTAGCTCAGGGAGTGCCTTTGTCTTTAGCGATCGCTGAACACATTCATAGGGCTAGACCCCAAACTCGCTTTGTGATTCCCGTTGCTCCTACCATAGATCTCAAAACATTAGCCAAATTTGCCAATCGAGATCACAATCCCATCATTAACAAGACAGGATGGTCAGAGGCACAACTTATTTATAAAGTTGATAACGACTCGGTCATTAATCCAGGGTTACAGGTTAAGGGGTTACAAGTTAACGGGTTACAGGTTAACGGGTTACAAGTTAACGGGTTACAGGTTAACGGGTTACAAGTTACAGGTTCAAACTCCGATAACCTACCCTACCGGAACGCCAAAGGCGAACAACCTCCTAACCTTCAACCAGCTAACCTTCAACCAGCTAACCTTCAACCAGCTAACCTTAAACCAGCTAACCTTAAACCAGCTAACCTTCAACCAGCTAACCTTCAACCTCCTAACCTTCAACCTCCTAACCTTAAACCTTCCACCCCGCAACTATTCCTCAAAACCCCCAGTGGCTTGTGTGTAGAACTCTGGGAGTCTTTTCCGGCCTATGAGTTGTTATCCCAATGTTGTCTTTGCTTAACCACAGTGGGAGCGAATACTGCTGAGTTGGGGTCTCTGGCGGTACCCATGATTGTGCTGTTGCCGACGCAACAGTTAGATGCGATGCGGGCTTGGGATGGCTTACCCGGTCTATTGGTCAAGTTACCAGGAGTAGGCTCTAGCCTAGCCAAAGTGATTAATTGGTTGGTGCTAGGGCAAAAGCGTCTGTTTGCATGGCCGAATATTTGGGCAAAAAGAGAAATTGTGCCAGAATTGGTAGGGAAGCTTGAGCCGCTTGAGGTTGCTCAACTTGCCCTAGACTATCTGGAGCATCCAGAGAAGTTGTCCGAAATGCGATCGCATCTAAAGAGTGTTCGGGGAAAACCAGGAGCTGCCCAAACCTTAGCTCAACTGGTTAAACAAGAACTTCAGAAAGACGTTATGTAAGGTACCTAAATCAATTCCGAAAATTTTAGTTCCCTACTCCCTACTCCCTACTCCCGACTCCCGACTCCCGATTCCCGATTCCCTACTCCCTACTCCCTACTCCCCTACTCCCTACTCCCTACTCCCCTACTCCCTACTTGAGCTTGACTTTCCCAGTTAGATGGGATTACAATACTATTCCGCAATAGTATTTTAGTTATGGTTGTCGGTACAACACAAGCTGCATCTCTGCTGGGTATATCGTCTCAGCGACTGCGGATGCTATTAAGTAAAGATCGCATCAAAGGAGCCAAAAAAGTGGGTCGGTTTTGGCAGATTCCATTATATGATGGTGTGCCAGTGGTAACCGAAGGTCGTAGGGGACCAAAAGGTACATGGAATCAGGACAAACATCTCGAAGCTACCTATATCCACGTTAATGAGCAAGCCTTAAAAAGCAATCACAAGAACCAGACATCTTTGCCAGTGTTTACTGTTAAACGGGGTGAGCGGACTCATTGCTGTCATGAGGTAGAAATCGCAGGAGCCTGCCGACTGGTTTATCGACCATTACAAGCTGAGTCTATTAGTGATTCGGTGTGGCTCCAAGTTGAGCCTAACGTTCCAGTGACTACTAAAGTGTTTACTGGTAGTGAGAACCTCGACGATAAATTAGAAGAGTCTCAAGATAGCCTTGACGCAACAGTTCACGAAGTTAGTGAAATTAAGAGCTATTTCTCAATATAGCGTTTCTAGGACTCATGAGGTACACAGAATTGTTTGAGATCTGATGTAGGGTGGGCAGTGCTTTCTCAAGGGATGGTAAAGGTTGAAATTGGAATGGAGCACTGCCCACCAGAGGATTAATTTTATTAAAAAATAAGACAACTATCGTGTTAAAAATATCTAGGTTTTTAACATATTTTTTGAGCTGTTACCTATTCCCTGTTCCCTATTACCTAAAAAAATAACCCAATTTTAAACCCCTATACTATTGCCCTATTTCGTAATAAAAAAAAATTCCTAAACCCCTTGACAAATGGTTAATAAGTTACTATTTTAATAGTAAAGCAGATATACCTGTAGGGTGGGCAGTGGTTTTTCAAGGGATAGTAATAGTTGAAAATCGGATAGAACACTGCCCACCAGAGGATTAATTTTATTAAACATCTAGATGTAGATGTAGGGTGGGCAGTGGTTTTTCAAGGGATAGTAATAGTTGAAAATCGGATATAATACTGCCCACCCCAGATATACCTGTAGGGTGGGCAGTGCTTTAAAGGATTACCATCGGATTTTATTGGTCTCGTCCACTGCCCACCCTACGATTAATATTCGTCAATTGGTAATAAAAAAAATTCCTAAACCCCTTGACAAATAATTAATAAATTAATATATTAATAATGTAAGCACTTTAAACCAATAACGATTCATGAGTACAAACTTTCCGTCAAACCCTGATGAAAATCAAAACCCTGAAAACCAAGGTCGCAAACCTAAAAAAGTCAAGCACATCTTGGTCGGTTCTCCTGAACAAGTTCGGAAAACAATTATTGCCATCTATTCTCTTAAATACGCTTATCCAGAGGAATGGAGCACTCCCGAACCTACCGGAAATCCTGGTGAGGTTATGGTGACTTTGATTCGAAATTTTTACCTAGACTAGGATAGTAATTTGCCAGGGCCACGCCCTGGCGACCAGGAATGAAGAATGAAGAATGTAGAATTAAGAATGAAGAATGAAGAATGAAGAATGAAAGTTTTTTTTGGGGAGGGGTATAAATAAGCTACCAGCCATCAGCATTCAGCCGTCAGCATTCAGCCGTCAGCTTATTTTATTCAAAAGCACTTGCGCTACCTGCATAAGCTGATAGCTGATAGCTGATAGCTGATAGCTGATAGCTGACTAACTCGGGAATAATGTACAATTAATAAGTCATGAGTTATATGGTTTACGTGCAGCTTAGCTGTCCTTGTTGATGTTTACACACTATAATTCGGTCAAGTATTAGGGTTTATCTGAGCTTGACCGATTTTTTTTATTTATTGCTATACTTATAGAAGTTATTAATGGGAGTTGTGATCCCCCCTAACCCCCCTTAAAAAAAGGGGGGAAAAGAGTAGGCGTAGGGTGCGTTAGGGACGGGCTCGGCCTCATTTTATCGGTAGTCAGTCTTGGAAGAGTCCGTCCCGTAACGCACCACCTGGTCAAACTAATAGCTGTTCGCGTAGCGTGCGCGTAGCGCATTAGCTGACCACTGACAGCTGACGGCTAATAGCTGAATAAGTAACAATGGACGAAGAAAGAAGACAAGCATGCCTCAACTTGATCCAGCAACTGCTAACTTGTGCCAGCGGTGAAGACGATCAAATTCTTGAGAGTAACCGCGAGTTAGTGGATGCAGAATTATTGCAGGTAATGGCAGTAGTAGCAGAAAAAATAGCAGCCGATGGGAACCAAAACGCTGCTGAATTTTTAGCTAGTCTCAGAAGTGAGCTTTTAGAGATAATTTCAGAATCCTCTAGTTTAGTTAATCCCTCATCCCAAGACTATCTGGACTTCTTAGAGAAAGTCTTGCAAGCAACTGCCGACAGTAATGGCGACCCCACAGTAGTCTACCCACTCCTGGAAGCAAACCTAGACAAACTCGATGATAACTTTATCAATATCTTGCAAACCTGGGCAAGTTCTAAATTCTCAGAATTGGAACCAGACATAGGAAAAAGCATTGCTATAGATATTGGTAACTTCAGCAACCTTATCAGCGATTTTAAACTCGGTAATAAAA
>NZ_JAAHFV010000234.1:0-10412 GCF_010672755.1 Moorena sp. SIO1F2 | reverse complement strand
CGGAATACATCTTAATAATTATTTTGAGTCAATACTGGATGGAGAATACCTCAAAAAATATACTCCTAGTTCAGAGTATACCTATTGCGAAATACCGGAGGATTTAAAAAAATTATTAAGATGTATTCCGCCAATATCATCTATCTGGTTTAATTCTTTTTGAATTTCATGTTTAACAGTTTTTCCATCACGAAATGCCTTACTGGCTTGAATGCTTCTCCTATCCTTTTGTCTTAATATTTCTTTTAAATTGGGATAATTTTTGAGTTTTAAATAATAAATTCCTTCAAATAAGTCCCAGGTGTAAACTTGAAGGTCAACATTGGGTTGAGCATCTTTGATTTCAAAGGGCAAAGAAACTATAAAAATAACACTTTTAATTTTAGGGTCACGAATTTGGAGATTTCTCTCCAGACTTAAATTTAAAACTTGTTGCTCATCTTCCCTAGACCATTTCCAAGCTAAGCAACTAGCTTTTTTATAAACCCATCCGTCGTTATGGTTATCAATACGTCTGATATAAAAACTTTTAGCTTGATGAGAAAATGTTAATAATGTTACAATCTTGGGAGTATATCTATGATTCAGTAAACTATTGGTATCTGGAATTTCTTGTCTTGAGTTTACAGGAATTCTCAAGACAAGCTTTTGAGGTGAGCATTCTTGATTGCCAAAAATCTCGTTATAGATAGGCTCATTAGACTGCACACTTATACTTCGAGCTTCTTCAGTTTGAATGTGACAGGGACTAATTTGAGTGGTACAGGAGTGTAGCCCGATACTATTGAAGATAAGAGTGACAAGAATTCCTAGATAGCGGTGCGACCCCGGCGAGGTTCCTTCGCCATGGGAACGCGCACCAAGACATCGGAAGAGTTTATTCATGCAAAACTGTATCATGAAATGACTTGAAAGATGCTGTACGCTAGCACTTTCCAGTTGAGCGTTCATGCCTACAGGATTACCTAAGGAATCTTTTGCCGACCTGGGACGATCTATGATGGAAAGGATATGCGATCGCGTTAGATGCATCTCACTAATGATCTTCTAAGGTCACCGCAGACTTCCGGATTGTTGGCAAAATTAGCATTAAGTCGTTTTTTCAACTCCTCTAGTAGCCCTTCTAGCTCCTTAATTTATACTTCCGCTTCTGCCTTGCGATTCCAACCTGATTGGATCTCTGATTGACACTCCCCACGGCGCTTATGCCGGGGGATTCTTGGATCGTAGACCCGTCTTGCTCGACCAGGCCGGAGCCAGGAAGAGTAGAGGACAGATCTCCCCAAGCGTTTTGGAAGGTTCCGGTGTGCCCCACCGTACCCAAGGCTCTACTTAAGATATTTCGAGCGGCGTTGTGGTCTCGATCTAACTGACATCCACACTTGCAAACATGGGTTCTAGTTGATAACGATTTCTTGACCACTTCGCCACAGTTGGAACAATTCTGACTTGTATAAGCTGGATTCACTGCAACAGTTATCCGACCAAACTTTTTCCCAAAATATTCCAACCATTCCCGGAACTGATACCAACCTGCATCATTGATAGACTTGGCAAGACAGTGGTTTTTAACCAGGTTCTTAACCCTCAGATCTTCATAGGCGACCAGGTCGTTAGACCGGATTACGCAACTTGCCGGAGACGAAACCTTAGAATAAAGAAGCCTTAATAACAAAGATTTAACCCTTTTCTGCATAGCCGACTAACCATAAAGGCTTCTTTATTCTTACGGTAACTTCTAACCAGTCTCTTGGCATGTTCTTCACGTTGCCTACTTATTTTGAGGTGTGTCCTGCCTAGTCTATTAATGGCTTTCTTTCGGTTAGCAGAGCCTTTCTTTTTTCGAGAAACCCGACGCTGATAAAACCTTAAACGTTTCTCACCTTTTCGGTAAAATCTAGGATTAGGCTCGGAATGTCCATCAGAGTCTGTATAAAATTCTTTTAGTCCGACGTCTAGGCCAACAGTAAAACCAGTAGCTTCTAATTGCTCATAATTGTCTACTTTGACACAAAACTGGACATAGTACCCATCGGCTCTTTGAACAATCCGAACTCGCTTAATTAGCTTCTGGTCGAAACACCACAAGTCCCAGGTACCTTTGAGCTTGACTTGCCCAATGCCTTTCTTGTCGGTAAATTTTATGAACTTCTTATCTGGGGATAACTTCCATCCAGATTGCTTATACTCGACTGACCTAGAATGTTTCTTAAAGCGAGGATAACCCTTCTTCCCAGGGACTTGATTCTTGCAGTTATCAAAGAAACGTTTGATAGCACGTTCTACGTTCTCAACAGAGGCTTGACAAGCATGACTATTGAGGTCTTTAACAAACTTGAATTCATCTCTTAATTGAGTGTTATAGCGATAGAGTTCTTTCTTTCGGGTCCCACGATTGTCCATCCAGTACCGAAGTACCTTGTTGCGGACAAAACGAGCCGTTCTAATAGCTTCATTTATTGCTAACTTTTGAGGCTCTTTGAGAACAGCATTGAACTCCATAACCAACACTTAAAATCACCTCCTTGGTATTGATATCTTGCTTTCTATTATAGTCGATATTCTAGCACAAAAGTTCCTGGGTGGTTAGGGAATAAATTCCCTGCGGGCTAACCCCATGGTTTGAAGTTACCGTAAGGAGAGTGGAGCCTTAATCAATAAGTTTTAACCTTTTTATGCATAGCCTGCCAACCATAAAGGCTCCACTCTCCTAAGGTTTCGTCTCCGGGATAGAATCCAGGGGCTTGCGCCCTTAGATTTTTCGGTCAAAAATACCCTAGGTGCGCTTTCCGCATCTAATTATTAAATTCGCGCTTTGGTGCGAGCCTAGGCTCGCGTCTTTCGGCAAAGCCGACGCGGGGCGCGAACGGGCGCGCACCTCCAGCATTTGTGTCTGGGCAACCAGACTAGGATCATCTTGACTTCTAGCAAACTGCTCTACCAACTCGCTGCGACTGCTCTTCAACCTCTTGGCCAATTTGTCTAGTTTCTTAATGCTGCTTGGCGTTAGCATGTTTGTTGACTCGGATTTTATATTCTCCTTGTGTTGTCTGTGTGCTTCTCATTCCTTGGGCTCATCGCCTACACACCCAAGTTATATCAGAAGCTTATTTTAAGCATAGACACTTGATAACTTAATTAACATAATTACACCATGTATTGGAATTAAGTCTGTGGATTTAAGTCTGTAAGTAGCCCATCACTCGGTTCGATGAAAATGGGACTACAAAACTTTACCTAGAATACAACAAGCAATTAATAGGAGTGCATCAATGAGCTATAAAGACGAACTATTTCCTTGGCGCATCATCCGCCATCTGCCTAAATGCCAGCGAATCGTTGTTGCTCGCTTTCGCCGCCGCAATCAAGCAGAAGCCCATCTGCAAGCACTGCGCTGCTTAATACCAGATGCTCGCTTCACCCTCATGTTCGACATCACACTAGATGACATTATCCCAGCTATCGCTATGACACAGCACTCATCTCAACCAAATCATCAATAAAACCAAATTCTTGGCTCTAATCACTGTTTTATTTCGCCGCATTAAAGCGCCTAGGAAGTTTGCCATTACTAAGCGCCAAATTGCCAGACTTAGGAGCATTCCTGAATCCTGGATTGTCAAAATCTAGTTTTGGTTTTATGTTCTGTTTTTCGATGGCCTTTAGGCCACGCTACGCGAACGCCGAGACACAGTAGAACAATTGATGAGCAAGGATTAAGCTGGTAAACTGGAAAAACGCACTACTAGCGAATAGCTACAGCAGTTGCAGCATGCCATCTAATGGGACTACAAAAAGCTGCAACTTCAAAAAGCACCCCTAACCATCAGATGACATAAGGGCTACGGCCTAATGGGATTTTCGCGCTTTCGTGGATCTTGGGAAAATCAAACAAAACCGACCTCAGCCACTGTGAATCAAAAACTTATCCTGATCTGGTATCGCAACGATTTACGGATCCATGACCATGAGCCATTCTATCAAGCTGTCCAGGAAAAAGCTCAAATTATCCCCCTGTACTGCTTTGATGAGCGACAATTTGGTACTACCTCCTTTGGTTTCCCAAAAACCGGTGCATTTCGCGCTCAGTTTTTGCTCGAAAGTGTAGCGGACTTGCGGAATTCTTTGCGATCGCTTAACCCTGCCAATCTCAGGAAATCTGTTGGTAGTAATCTTGGTAGTAATTTAGTGGTGCGCCGGGGTTTACCCGAACAGATTATCCCATCTTTAGCAAAAGAACTAGGAATCTCAGCAGTTTACTATCACCGGGAAGTCACCTCAGAAGAGTTAGCCGTCGAATCCGCACTCAAAAAGGCGCTTGCTCAAATTGGCGTAAAAGTCAAGTCGTTTTGGGGCACTACCCTATTCCACATCGATGAATTGCCCTTTGGTATTCCCCACATTCCCGAAGTATTTACCCAATTTCGCAAGCAGGTGGAGAAATCTTCCACAGTTTATCCCACCTTCCCCACTCCCAAAACTCTACCACCCTTACCTAAGGTAGATGTTGGTGAATTGCCTCAGTTAGCTGACTTGGGACTTGAGCCACCAGTCCCTGATCAACGGGCAGTGTTAAAGTTCAAAGGTGGGGAAGCAGCTGGACTAGCCAGACTAGATCACTACGTCTGGCAAAAAGACTGTCTTAAGCGTTACAAACAAACCCGAAATGGCATGTTGGGAGCAGATTACTCCTCCAAATTCTCCCCCTGGCTAGCTTTGGGTTGTCTATCGCCTCGTTATATCTATCAACAGGTTCAGGAGTACGAAACACAACGAGTTAAAAACGACTGCACTTATTGGTTAGTCTTTGAGTTACTGTGGCGCGACTATTTCCGATTGATCTGTGCCAAGCATGGTAATCGAGTGTTTCGCCAATCTGGATTACAGGGAGTAAGCATACCATGGAAGGTGGACTGGAAGAGATTTGACCTGTGGACCGAGGGAATGACTGGTTTTCCCCTAGTGGATGCCAATATGCGGGAATTAAAAGCCACAGGCTTTATCTCCAATCGGGGTAGACAAAATGTTGCCAGTTTCCTGACCAAGAATCTGGGGATAAACTGGCAGATGGGAGCGGAGTGGTTTGAGTCGCTGTTGATTGACTATGATGTGTGTAGCAATTGGGGCAACTGGAACTACACAGCTGGGGTAGGCAATGATGCTCGTGGTTTTCGCTATTTTAATATTCAGAAACAATCCAAAGATTATGATCCCCAGGGAAAATACGTCAAACATTGGCTACCCGAACTTACTTCTGTCCCTGCTAGGAAAGTCCATGAACCCTGGACATTATCATCGGATGACCAAAAGCGCTATGGGCTAAGAATAGGGGTAGACTATCCTCAGCCTGTAGTGGATTTGTGGAAGTCGGTCAAGCAAAATGAGAAGGTATACAATGCTGCTCTTAGCCATCGGTCTTAGCGGTTGGTACAGCAATCTATGGGCTTTTCCTTTCGATGAAGTATTTCCAGTTAAGTGTTGACAGTCAATAGTTAACTTTCAACACTCAATTAGTCAGCCATCAATTAGGCAGCCATCAATTTTTCCCTTTCGCTGTTGATGTTGATCAAAACACAGATAGACAGAATTATTATATAGATAAAACTGTGCTATATATCTGTGTTTAGCTGAACCCGCGAGAAGCCCCACACTCATGCGCAGCATGAGTGTGGGATGAATCGCGGATGGCTATTCCTTTGGCCTTTCCTGGTTCTCTATGTAATTCTTAAGCTGCGTTATAGTAACTCCACCACAGCTAGCTACAAAATAAGAACTATTCCATACGACGTTTTTGCTATAGAAGCGACTCAAGACATCATTGAATTGCTGTCTAAGCTTTCGAGAGCTAACTGACTTTAAGTTATTAACCAAATTACTGAGCTGAATGTCTGGATGGTATTGAAATAGGAGATGGACGTGATCCGACTCTCCATTGAATTCCACCAGATCACCATCCCATTTTTCTAATAGATCAGCAAAGATATCGTGCAATTCCTGCAACATGCCGTCAGTAAATACTTTTCGGCGATATTTTGTTGTCAAAACCAAGTGTGCTTTGAGGTCACTTACGGATCTTCCTTTTGTGGCAAACTTTTTCTTCATGGAACTGTTGACACCTTCTCTAAGTCAGTGTTACACTAATAGCATACACTGATAAAAGGACATCGTGAGAATCGCCTACCAGTATAGGTTGCGACCATCAAAGAAACAAAAGGTAGTCATAGATAGCTGGCTGTCGATGCTTTGTGCTCAATACAACTACTTACTGGCGGATCGATTTAATTGGTACGAGGCGAATCGTTGCTCTATTAATGCCTGTCCTCTTGTCTGTCATTTGCCCGAGCTAAGAGATAATCCAGATTACTACAGTCAAAAAAAGACCTTACCAGGTCTGAAAAAGACTCATCCCTGGTACAAGGAGATCCATTCACAGGTACTTCAGGATGTCGTAAAGAGGGTTAAATTGGCTTTTGATAGATTCATAAAAGGAGATAAAAACGGAAACAGAAGCGGTAGGCCAAGATTCAAGAAAAGGCATCGTTATCGCACTTTTACTTACCCTCAGATGAAGGAAGGGTGCTTACAAGGATATCTAATTGATTTACCTAAAATAGGGAAGGTCAAGATTGTTTTACATCGCCCTATCCCTGATGGGTTCAAGATTAAAACAGCTTCCATCACTAAAAAGTGCGATGAGTTTTATCTTGTTTTGTCCCTTGAGGATAAGACTGTCCCTGAAGTTAAATCTGATATTAATCCTGACTCAATAGTAGGTATCGATGTAGGTCTTAAAGAATTCTTGACCACTTCCGAAGGGGAGAGGGTAGGAATTCCTCAATATTATCGACGGTCTCAGAAAAGGCTAAAAGTCATCCAGAAGAGAGTATCTCGACGAAAAAAAGGAGGAAAGAATAGATTTAAAGCTGTTAAGCAACTCGGGAGGCAGCATAAGAAAGTAGCGGACAAACGGAAAGACTTCCACTTTAAGACCGCCAATTATTTGCTGTCAAAATATGACGTGATTGCTCACGAAAAGTTAAACGTCAAGGGACTGGCTAAAACCCGATTGGCTAAATCTGTATTGGACGCTGGGTGGTCTAGCTTCCTGACAATCCTGGCAAGCAAAGCCTTAAATGCTGGCTTGTTAGCGATTCCAGTAAGTGCTCAGAATACTTCACAGAATTGTTCCAGTTGTGGCAAAAAAGTCCCTAAAAAGCTGCACGTTCGGTGGCATGATTGTCCTCACTGCGGTTGCAGTTTGGACAGAGATCATAATGCAGCAATAAATATTAAAAACAGAGCGGAAGGGCAGTCCGTTCTTAAAGCCCAGCGCCTCCTAAGGGATACCCGGATTGGCTGGGAAGCCTACACTGAACCTGCAAGGTCAGTGTAGGAGCTGTCACCAATCCTGGTTGGATTCCTGTTTTGCCTTACTCAGTTCTAAGGTCACGGCACTGGTAACTTAAGGGCAGGGTGAGATTCTGAAGGACGAATTCGGTATTTAACCAGATTGGCAAGATCTTGTAGTTGACCAATTGCTTCAGCACCTTCCAACTTCATCAGTTCTCGGTCATCGCGCATTTCAGTCCAAGTGATCCCGTAATCTGAAACCAAAAATCGAATCAGGTGATTGTCCCCCAAGCTAACCATAAACGATGCGCTATTCATCTGCCCACCACAGGTGTAGCAGGAGGCTAAATAGCCTTGGTTTTCTAGTACAATTGCCAACGCCTGGAGATTCATTACTAAATCTCTGACAAATTGACGGTGCTCCTCTGCAAGTCGTATAAACACGTCTGTTCTCCAAACACCACTCCTAGATTTTAGAGCTTCTATTGTTTATTAAAAATTTAATCTTCATGTTTCAATATAAATCAGGATAGAATTGGGGGATTTTTATAAAAAATAGACTGTTGTCAATCTTTTCCTTAATCTCTTGCCTTGTTCTATCCCAAAATCAACCTGTCGGTCAAGGCAAACTGGCTCCCTTGTCACAATTTTCATGAGTCAAGGGATATACATTAGTAGTTTCTATATGTTTATCGAAATTCTTTAATTAACCTAACTACCAGTTGAAGTACAACCGATAGTTCCGTGTGATTAGGGAGTCGCACGATGTTAATTTACTTGCCACCAACCAAATCCAGGTCCTATAAATCTAACCGTTAGCCAGAAGACAATCATAAACACAATACCAGCCCAAGCTCCCCTAGTGGTCCATTTAACAAACTGCTCACCCTGACTTTTAGTTATCGGGAGCCATGGAAATATGTTGGCTTCTTTCCCGTAGTCTTCTCCCAGTGCTGCTTTACGGCGTTTTGCTTCACCCATAATCGTTTTTAATCACTCAGTGATAATCATAACCTATGCATTGAACAATGGTGGGCGTGAGCAGAGGTGGTGTATAATTTCTTAACTTTAGGGGATGATCAGCATTGGCAACCTCAATAAATTTACTAAGTCGCCAACAGTATCATCACGGCTGCCCTTATCCCCCCGAAGATCGGGGGGCAGGTAAAAGGCAAAGGGATTAGGATAATTTCTTCAGCGTTTTATCAGTGTGGTGCCACCTTTTACCTTTTACCTTCAAATTACCTTCAAACCTGTACCTCTTCCAGCATCAATTTAGAACGCTTGAGTTCTTCTGAAAGGGGAACAGGGTAATGACCTGTGAAACACGCAGAACAAAAACTGTTGGAGTCTTGCGCTGTGGCTAGCATCATTCCCTCCCAACTAAGATAAGCGAGGGAATCCACACCAATATAATTGGCTATTTCTGCCACTGACTTGGTGGCGGCAATCAGTTGCTGTTGGTTATCCGTGTCTATTCCAAAGAAGCAAGGATGAGTAACTGGGGGCGATGACACTCGCATATGTACCTCAGCCACACCTGCATCACGCAAAGCTTTGATAAGTTTGCTGCTGGTGTTTCCTCGAACAATGGAGTCATCTACTAGTACCAGTCGTTTACCAACTAAGACATCTTTGAGGGGATTAAGTTTCATGCGGATGCCAGTTTCTCGCATACTCTGAGTGGGTTGGATAAAGGTACGACCTACATAGCGATTTTTAATCAGTCCCTCTCCATAAGGAATACCGGACTCTCGGGAAAAGCCGATAGCTGCAGGGACACCAGAATCGGGTACAGCAATCACCATGTCCGCATCTGGTGTTGACTCTCTTGCCAGCTGACGCCCCAGGCGTAACCGATAGCTAAACACAGTTTGATCATCCATTACGCTATCAGGGCGAGCAAAGTAAATCATCTCAAAGATGCAAACTTTGCGCTCTGGCTTTTGACTCCAGTGGAAGGAAGCAATGCCTTCGTCATTAATCCACACTAATTCTCCCGGTTCCACATCCCGCAGATACTCAGCACCGATAATGTCTAAACCACAGGTTTCTGATGCTAGGACATAGCCCCCAGAATTCTCACCTAAGGTGCCAATCACTAGAGGGCGAATGCCATTGGGGTCACGAACACCCATTATTCCAGCGGGTGTGCCAATCACTAAACTAAACGCTCCTTGGCAAGATTGAAAGGCACTCACTGCTGCTTCCAACCACCCTTTGCCATGGTTAACCTCTGTCGCGATCGCTAGGGCGATTAGTTCTGAATCCGTAGTGGTCATCAAGTTCGAGTTATGCTTTAGTAAATCATCACGTAATTGCATAGTGTTGACCAAGTTACCGTTATGAGCCAAAGCCAAAGGTCCTAAGGGAGTTTCCACCACGGCTGGTTGAGCATTAGCGATGTGGCTAGAGCCAGTGGTAGAGTAACGGTTATGACCAACTGCTATCTGACCAGGTAGCTGAGCCAAAATTTCTTCATTAAAGACCTGGGAGACTAGCCCCATATCCTTGTAGACATGCAGCTGCTTGTCATCAAAGGTAACAATCCCTGATGATTCCTGACCTCGGTGCTGTAGGGCAAATAGACCAAAGTAAGTCAGCTTAGCGACATCTTGCTCTGGTGCATAGATACCAAAGACTCCGCAAGCTTCCTCTGGCTTGTCCAAGTGCTGGGGATAGTCATCCTTGGACTGATCACAATATTGGTCAGAGGAAAGGGATTGGTTGGGCTTCATAACTATTATGGCTTGCTCCTAATTGCGGCATGAAGTCGGTGGAACCTAAATCCTCTGAGGATTGGTTCTGTATATTTAATTAAACTTAATGTTTCCTTAACGATATCACCTATAGGATATTATTGTGCTTCAATGTCGGCAATTGCTGGATATTCCTATGGCGGTTACTGCATTTTGCCCCCCGAAACCAAAGCTAAAACATAGCGCCTGCCTGACTTCGCACTGACGCGCTATAGTTACGAAATCCAAATCCCATTCCGGTTCCCTCAACCCAATACAAGGGGGTAAGACTTGGTGTTTTAAAGCCATTAGACACAAAGCAGA
>NZ_JAAHFV010000233.1:0-10421 GCF_010672755.1 Moorena sp. SIO1F2 | reverse complement strand
TACCTGTCGTAATCCTGATTCTTTTGGGAATCCTGGTTGCCAGTGTGCTCCTGTCCCAGTTTTGGGCACTACCAGCACTGACCCAGCACCCTGTGAAACTCACCCTATTGATGGGAGCGGGGGAATTTTCCTATTGGCAGGAACTACTGGTCAAGAATTTTGAGGCAGAGAATCCAGATATTCAAATGGAACTGATCGAAGGACCATTAAACTCTGACTTAACAGAAGACCTCTATACGTCGGCTTTCATTTTAGGAAACTCACCCTATGACCTGATTAACATGGACGTGATTTGGGCTCCTAAATTTGCCGCTGCAGGGTGGTTACTAGACCTATCAGACCGGGTTACTAAGGAGTATTTAAAGGAATTTCTGGATAAAGCAGTTGATTCAGGACGCTACCAGGGGAAACTATACCGCATACCATTCCGTTCCGATGGTGGTATGCTTTACTATCGTAAGGATTTGCTAGAGCAAGCTGGATTCCAAGCCCCAAAAACTTTTGAGCAGTTGGTCAGCATTTCCCAACAATTGCAGGAAAACCATGATCCAAAATGGGGCTATCTTTGGCAAGGTCGTCAATATGAAGGGTTGTCAGCCATGTTTGTGGAGATACTTGCAGGCTTTGGTGGTTTCTGGGTTGACCCGGAAACCTTGGAAGTGGGTTTGGATAAACCGGAAGCGATTCAAGCTGTAGAGTTTCTGCGCAGCACCATCAAACAAGGGATTTCACCCCCTGGTGTCACTACCTATCGGGAAGAAGAAACACGACTGTTGTTTCAAAATGGGGATGCGGTATTTCTGAGGAATTGGCCCTATGTTTGGTCATTAGCAAATCAAGAGGGTTCAAACGTCAAAGGCAAGATTGGCATTAGCCCTATGGTTCATGGTCCTGGTGGCAAACCTGGTTCTTGCTTAGGAGGTTGGGGTTTGGGAATTGCTAAATCTTCCAAACATCCTGAGGAAGCCTGGAGGGCTATTGACTATTTCA
Source organism: Moorena sp. SIO1F2 (assembly GCF_010672755.1). Lineage (NCBI taxonomy): Bacteria > Bacillati > Cyanobacteriota > Cyanophyceae > Coleofasciculales > Coleofasciculaceae > Moorena > Moorena sp. SIO1F2. The sequence goes on along the minus strand of NZ_JAAHFV010000233.1, from coordinate 9,431 downwards.
CCAGTGAGAAAGCCCAGCGTCGGTATACTCTGGAAACTGGCTATCTGCCAACCCGACGGAAGCTGTTTGCAGACCCAGAGATTGTTGAGAAATATCCCTACTATCCAAAATTGCTAGAGGTGTTAGAGGGCTCTGTGTTGCGTCCACCAGTTCCCCAATATTCCCAGGTATCGGATATTTTACAACGGTACCTCAACGCTGTGCTAACTAATCCCAAACTCAGTGCTGAAAAAATGATGAAAGCAGCAGCTGATGAAACTCGTAGGCTGTTGTCGGTAGAAGGAAGAATTAAGAATGAAGAATGAAGAATTAAGAATTAAGAATTAAGAATTAAGAATTAAGAATGAAGAATTAAGAATGAAGAATTAAGAATTAAGAATTAAGAATTAAGAATTAAGAATTAAGAATGAAAACTGATCCGATAGCAGCACAGGAGCAAAGGACAGGGTGGCTGTTGGTAACACCAGCATTGTTACTACTCCTGCTAGTCTATGGCTATCCTATTTTGCGTTCGTTCTGGTTAAGTTTGTTCACTAAGAACCTAGGGACACAGCTACAACCGGTCTTTTCTGGTCTGAATAATTATGGGCGAATGATGGGGGATGGTCGCTTCTGGCACAGTCTCTGGAATACTGTGATTTTCACTTCAGTATCTGTTGCTCTGGAACTGGTGCTAGGAATTGCGATCGCATTAATTTTGAATCAAACCTTTAAAGGACGGGGTATTGTGCGCACCATCGCCATCCTGCCTTGGGCATTGCCAACTGCTTTGATCGGTCTAGTCTGGGCTTGGATGTTTAATGACCAGTTTGGGGTTTGGAATGATATCTTACTGCGTCTAGGTATTATTGAAGACGGAATCAACTGGCTAGGATACCCTACAACAGCGATGATGGCAGTGATTGCCGCAGACGTTTGGAAAACTACACCCTTCATCAGCATCTTACTCCTAGCTGGCTTGCAGTCTATTCCCCAAGACCTATACGAAGCCCATGCCCTAGACGGTGCTACACCCTGGCAAAGTTTCAAGCAAATTACTCTACCGCTATTGACGCCCCAAATCCTAATTTCCCTACTGTTCCGCTTTGCCCAAGCATTCGGAGTCTTCGACCTGATCAAAGTGATGACTGGAGGTGGTCCCGGAGGAGCGACAGAAGTTGTATCTCTCTACATCTATACCACTGTTATGGATTATCTAGACTTTGGTTATGGTGCTGCCCTTGTGGTAGTAACCTTTTTGATACTGGTAACCACCGTGGTAATTATAGCGCTAACCTTACGGAAGTAATGACTACTATTCCTAACTCATCATCCCCTCAACCCAAAACAAAACAAATTAACATTATCAAACCAATCATCCTCCCCCTAGGAATCATCTTATTGGTCATTTTCTGCCTAGCACCACTCCTTTGGCAATTCCTCACTTCCATCAAAGTCAACCAAGATATCTCTTCCCTTCCCAATATTTACTTCCCCACACGGTATACCCTTGACCACTATATAAACTTATTTACCCTGCGCCCCCTAGTCCACTATATTTTCAACAGCGCCTTCGTATCCATCGCTTCCACACTATTGTGTTTAGGGATAGGAACTCCCGCTGCTTACGCCTTAGCACGGTTAACCCTAAGGGGAGAAAAAATCATCCTTGCCGGGATTATAATTATTACCTTATTTCCCTTTATTTTGATATTCCTAGGACTCCTGGAAATTATCCAGATTCTTCAACTAGGAAATAATTATTTAAGCCTCATTGTTTCCTATACAGCTATCAATCTTCCTCTCACCATATTAGTGATGCGAAGTTTTTTTCAACAGCTACCGCGAGAGCTAGAAGATGCTGCTAAAGTAGATGGCTATAGCACCTGGCAAATGCTAATCCAAATTTTGTTACCCCTAACCGTTCCAGCTTTAGTAACCACAGGAATACTTACCTTTATTTTTGCTTGGAATGAATTTATTTTAGCCCTCACTTTCATTAGCCAAGAATCCATGAAAACCCTTCCCGTTGCTGCCGCTCAGTTAAGTGGTTCTATAGGGAAAGAGATTCCCTACGGTGCGATTGCTGCTATGACAGTTATAGGAACATTTACCCTAGTGGTATTAGTAATGTTTTTCCAAGGTAAAATTGTCCAAGGTTTAACATCGGGAGCAGTTAAGGGTTAACTCTTTGGGGTTGAAGGTTTGGAGGTTGAAGGTTGACGATAGTATGCCTAAACTACAGCTACATAATATTAATAAAATCTACAAGACTAACAAGGGTAACGTCATCCCAGTTAAAGACATTAGCTTACAAGTCGATGAAGGAGAATTTCTGACCCTACTTGGGCCATCGGGATGTGGTAAATCTACGATGCTGCGACTCATTGCTGGATTAGAGCAACCCACCCATGGCAAAGTAATTATCAATGGACGGGATGTTACTCATGTCAGACCAGGCGATCGCAATATCGCTATGGTTTTCCAAAGCTATGCTCTCTATCCTCATATGACCGTATATGACAATATGGCAGCTAGTCTGAAACTCCATAAAGTCCCTTCTGACCAAATTCAGAGCCTGGTGCAGGAGGTAGCGAATAAACTGGGACTGGAAAATTTGATGGAGCGTAAGCCTAGTCAGCTATCTGGTGGTCAGCGGCAGCGGGTGGCTCTGGGCAGGGCATTGGTGCGCCAACCGGCTGTGTTTTTGTTGGACGAACCTCTAAGTAATTTGGATGCTTTGCTGCGAGAGCAAGTTAGGGCGGATTTGAAGCAGCTATTTGTTGCTCAAAAGGCACCGGTGGTTTATGTGACTCATGACCAAACCGAAGCAATGACCCTCTCAACTAAGATTGCGGTGTTATCTGAGGGTAAGCTGCAACAGCTAGATACACCCCAGGGCATTTACAACCAGCCAGCAAATCAGTTTGTGGCTAGTTTTGTGGGTTCTCCCCAAATGAATTTACTGACACTTCACTGTCAGGGGAATTATGCCCTCTTGGGTCAGGTCAAAATTTCTTTGCCAAATTTGCCTCAAGTTCCGCCACAGATTGTTCTAGGTATCCGTCCAGAAGATGTCGCCCTAGCTCAACCAGAGGATAAATATAGGATTGAGGGTCGAATCTACCTGGTGGAAAATCTAGGGATGCATAATTTAATTAGTGTTCGAGTTAAGGGGTCAGACTCTCTCAGCATCCGAGCCTTATTACCGAATAATTTAACTTGGGAAACAGAAGAGGTTACCCTGGCAATACCACCCGAGTCGATTCACTGGTTTGATAGTGAAACATGCGTTCGCGTAGCGTCTCTTTAGAGAATCGCGTAGCGGCTCTTTGAGAGCATTGCATTTTACCCTAACTTTACTGAGTATAGCAGAAACAATTAGCTTAAAATATTAAGAAATATGTAGAAAATCGAACCCTAGCAAGGAGAGGGCAGCGATCAGAGGAGAGTAATGTAAACAATGTTTATATTTTGACAGTTAAAACTAATTTTGATAAACTAAATAGGGTATAATTAATGATGATTGTAATCAAGTTACAGTGACATCAACTCGTAAATGCTATCTAGTCTAAAGCTAGATAGGGTTAAACGCGATCGCTAAACCGTAAGCTAAACCATAAACTTAGTTTCGACCAAACCCCATTATTAATTAATCATTCTTTAAATGGAGGGCAAAATGTCCCCAAACCCCCTGACTGTTATTGTCAAGATCAAGCCTGGAGAAGAGCCAGCTCTAAAATCAATTCTCGAAGCCATTGACTCGGATCCAGCAAATAATCCCTATGTTCGCTTTCCTGAGAGCCGTAACACCCACTTGGCGCGTTTTGCCATCCTCAATGATCCTGATAATGGACCGCGCTTGCTCTTTTCCAGCAATTATGATGGTGAATTAGATAGCTACCTAAATGAAATAATTCAGATATCACCAGGAATGGATAGCCTATGGGAAAAATGCCAAGGCTATACCGGCAAGCCACAATTCTCTGAGTTTATTAACCAACACTCCTATCAGCCCGAAGCTTTCTACATCGCCTTTCGTAATGAAACAGTCGAAAGCCTCAAGAACTACATTGCAATTCGGAAACATATTGAAAATTTATTAAATCTCAAGGATGTAGCTAACTACCTAGATTGTTCAGGAGTCAAGCCATTTTTAGATAAAGTTGCCCAGGTTTCTCAAACTAATACTTGGTGGGAAGTTGTGGGATTGAATGGATTAAAGATCTTGAGAGGATTGGTAGATATGGTTCAATATCCCTTGAACCTAATTCGCGAAATCCTGTTGGTTATAATAAATTTTCTGGCTAGCATACTGGGCAAACCGGAAAATAGAAGTGAAATTGGACAATATACTAGTGTGAAAGCTGATCTCGCTCAAAGTCAGCTTCTGGCCAACGCAGAAGATCGTTTTGTCCAGAACTCAATGAATCACCTTGTAGACATTAAGCCTGAGCGAATCAAGCGTCTGAAGATAGTATTATTTCTAGTTAATTGGGCTGGACAATATCTATTTCCACCAGCATCCCTAGTTAATATCACTACAATTCATTTTGCCCGTTGGCTGATTATTGATGAAGGTAAACGTTTACTATTTTTAAGTAATTACGATGGTTCCTGGGATAATTATCTGAATGATTTTGTTGATCGAGCCAGCGACGGATTAAACTCCATTTGGAACAATACAATGACTTATCCAGAGGGAGGCGCTCAGGATATTGGGGCGTTCAAACAATATTTCCGAGATTACCAAACCCCATCCCTATTCTACTACAGTGCCTATCCTGAGCAAACTGTCCAAACTAGTTTGAGAGACCAACAAATTAGCAAAATGATCGGGACAAATTTTGATCGAGCTGCGATTGAGGAATGGTTAAAACTGCTCTAACGGTTTGTTTATAACAGTTTGTTGATAGATCTACTGAATAGAATAATTAATCGTCAGCTGGATGCAGCGATAACTCAGAGATAACTCTGTAACTCTAAACCCAGAAACGAGGGAAGTGACCATGTCAGAATTAACGCCAGAAGCACGGGAAGATATTCAGGGAATGATATTGAGTGGTTATGGGCATCTACGCTATGCCTTATATTTATTTGTTCAAATCAAGAACCCTAAACAAGCTCAGGCATGGTTAAAGACTATTCTCCCGGAAATCACCACAGCTAAATTGTGGCCAAAACGACCAGATGGAACCACGGAAAAACCTGAATATACCTTGAATATTGCCTTTACCCACAAAGGATTGCAAGCTCTTAACCTACCACAGCACACTCTCGAAACATTTTCCAGGGAATTAATCGAAGGGATAGCTACTTCAAAACGTTCTCGTATATTAGGAGATACGGCAGAAAGCGCTCCAGATCAATGGGATGTCGGTGGAGCAAATAATGAAGAGATTCATATGCTGTTGATCCTTTATGGATTAGACCCCGAAAGCCTCGCCCAGCAGCGCAACCAATTGCTTCAAGATCAAGACGATAGTCTAGTGGTTGTGGCAGAAGAGCCTGGGTTTAGAGCTCCTAGTAATAAGGAGCATTTCGGTTTTAACGACAGTATTTCCCAGCCGATCATTGAGGGGACTCGAAACAACCAAAACCCTAATCAAGATGTGGTTAAGACTGGAGAGTTTATCCTGGGCTATCCAAATCAATACGATTTCTTGCCTGCTACCCCATCTGTGCCAGTAGACCAGGATAGTGATAACATCTTGCCCAGTTTTCCAGGTACAGAGCTGTCAGAGTTCAAAGATTTCGGACGTCATGGAACTTACTTGGTATACCGGAAGCTAGCCCAGGATGTAGCTGGCTTTTGGCAATATATTGCCCAACAAGGACATGATGGCGAGGGTTGTCCCCATGCTCCAACCATGAGCTTGCTTGCCGCTAAGTTAGTAGGACGTTGGCCCAGTGGTACCCCCCTAGTGCTTGCCCCAGACCAGGATAACCCAGAGATTCAGGACAAGAATCAGTTCAAGTACTTACCAGAAGATAAGGAGGGTTATCGTTGCCCCATCGGTGCTCACATCCGTCGTAGCAACCCCAGAGATTCCTTTCTAGATGCCACCCCAGAGGATTCCTTTAAACTATCCAATCGGCATCGGATTATTCGACGGGGGGCTATTTACGGAGAACCTCTATTCCCCATCGATCATATCGAAAACGGTGAGTTGCCTGTGGATATCGAGGATGATGGCAAGCCCCGGGGACTGCATTTCTTCAGTATTAATGCTAATATTAGGCGTCAATTTGAGTTTCTTCAGGAAACTTGGTGTAACAATCCTCGATTTAACAGTTTATATGATAACAAAGACCCGATCATCGGAGATAATGACGGTTCTGCTCATATGACCATTCAGCGTTCACTGATTCGTAAACGAATTAATAACCTACCTCGATTTGTAACCGTCAAGGGGGGTGGATACTTTTTTATGCCAAGTATCACCGCCATGCAATTTATGGTTAATTGTGGTTAAATTGTCCAATGCCAGACCTGTTCAAAACTACTATAGTGCATCTAAATAGTGCATCTAAACTATTATGATTCCATTTGCTCTAACCTTTGCAGCAGTTTTTTCCCTGGAAATTGGGTTGATCTCCGTGTTAACCGTAATGCCTCAGCTCGGTAAGCTAGGCAAGACTATCTCGGAATCCTTTATACAAGCCCCTGGGCTGGACGTGATCTTATCAGTGATAGTGTGGATTCCTTGGGTGATCAGTGGACTACTTTTAGGCTGGGTGGGGGTTTTGGCTGCCCTAGTGGGTCAAATATTAGCGCTACAGTTGTGGATTGTTGCTCATGAATTAGTCCATTCTGAGGCAGTAAAAGGACCGAGAATTGTTAGCTACCTCAATCAGCGGTTTGGCTGGTGGCGAAACCACTTGGCATTATGGGTGACAGCTGTCAGTGTGCCAGTGTTTTTTTTGATTCGCCTTGCTGAAATAGCCTTGTATCCATTCCTAATCTGGTTACTCGGCTTCCCAAGTTACAAGCACAATGAATGGGTCAATGTCAGTCGCCAGAAGTTTGAAGGCTTAGTTGGTCATGATCTAATTTGGTGCCTTTACTGTGACTGGATGACTGGGGTGTATTCCCTTGGTGCTGAAATGTTGAGGAATGTCGAATCTTTCTGGTGTCCGATCCGCTTTTACAATGACAAAAAGTGCGAGAACTGTCGGCTCGATTTCCCAGATATCGATGGCGGTTGGGTTGCCCAAGACGCAACCATGGGAGACGTTGTACAAACAATAGAAGACAATATGCCTAGCGATCGCCAATGGACATGGTTTGGTCACCCAGATCGAGGGAATAGGGAGTAGGGAGTAGGGAGTAGGGAGTAGGGAGTAGGGAGTAGGGAGTAGGGAGTAGGCAAGAGGCAATAGGCAATAGGCAAGAGGGAAAAGGGAGCTTCGGAGCAGCGATGCAGTGAGGTCTTGGGGATTTCCATGCCAGTTGCTCTCCAAACTCTCCAAACTCCCCAAACTTCCCACACCTCCCGACTCCCGACTCCCGACTCCCGACTCCCGACTCCCGACTCCCGACTCCCGACTCCCGACTCCCTACTTCGGCAAGACATCTAGGGGAAAAATCGAGAAAAATTCTTCTGTTGTCGGTTCTTTATGGGGGACATTATTCAGTCGGTTTCGTAGCCGAGAAATTAACTCGTAAACCTGCTTGCGAGGACGGTTAATTCCCCCTAAAGGTCTATGCTCTGGTAGAGAATGCCATGGGGTATAGGACAAATCCTCACAAAATTTGATTTGCTCAGGGGATTCAAAGGTCTGAGCAGGAATCTTGAGAGTAGCTACTTTTTGATAGGGTGATTTCCAATCAATGGTGGGGTCTTCAATTGGCATCTTATCGGCATCGGTCTGAAACTGAATTAAGAAATCAAAGCAAGCTTCTTTATTGTTGAGATGTTCTCGGATTGCGTCGCGGAGATAGTTTTCTGTTTTAGGAATCGACTTAGAACTAGTTGAGATATTATCAGGAGAAGGCTTCAGGGAGAATTTAATCGCTCCTGACCCATATTTGTATGGAGTTGTACTCCAATATTGAGATTCTAATGGACTGCGAATCTTAGACAACCGAATCCGTAGTCCGATCTGGATCTCACGCCAGCGCCATTTAAATGGATTAAGTCCAGTTATGAAAAACTTTATGGGATTCCGGCTTCCAGAACGTTCAATTTCTGCAAAAAACTCAATGTAGTCTTTGGCATTGCGAACTACGAAAAGCGGGTGGTCTATTAGCAAAAAATCTTGGGTTTCTTCATATTTTTCATCCTCCAAGACTTTGTCTCCTGGTACACCCATCAGTTTAACCGCCATACCATGGGCATCACCTTTGGTATCCTTCTGCTCACTGAAATTTGAGAAGCGAATACAAGCGGGGAAACGCTTACCTGGTTCTTTAAAAATACCAACTCTAATCTTATCATCGTTAGGGAGGTTAGGGTCAATGATAAATTCTCCTCTAACACAACCATGAGCTTTGGGATGTTCTCCCCGTTTTACAGGAGGATGTTTGTCAATAAGTCGTTCACTGATTTGAGCAATTTCACGAGTAGCTTCTTCTTCATCCGGCGGTACGTTTTCTTGACCAATTTCTAATTTAGTCATCGCTGTCGCCTCTTTTACTCCTTTGGCTTTTTAGTATTATAGCATCAGGGTAGGGAATAGGGAGTAGGGAGTAGGGAGTAGGGAGTAGGGAGTAGGGAGTAGTATTTAGTTTTATCGTTTGTTTTTTAAGTATTTAGTTTTTAGGTGGGCAGTGTCTAGTAATTTCATTGGCTTGCTAATCTAATCTCTCTCAACCACTGCCCACCCTAGGTTAGCTTACTACGTTAATGGTTAAGCAATGCTTAACCAAGTAGTAGCAAAGAAGTTATCTGTATTATTCCAAAGTTCAACTAGATCAGACTGAGCATCACCATTTACATCGGTAACTAAGTAATCAGTATCGACTCGAAAGTCCCCTACTTGTGTATTACTGCCGAGGCTAAATCCACCCAGACCATCACTAATCCAAGTCGCAGCAAAGAAATTATCTGTATTATTCCAAAGTTCGACTAGATCAGACTGAGCATCACCATTTACATCGGTGACTAAGTAATCAGTATCGACTCGAAAGTCCCCTACTCTGGTATTACCGCCGAAATCAAATTCACCCTGACCATCACTAATCCAAGTCGCAGCAAAGAAACTATCTGTATCATTCCAAAGCTCGACTAGATCAGACTCACCATCGCCATTTACATCGGTGACTAAGTAATTAGTATCGACTCGAAAGTCCCCTACTCTGGTATTACCGCCGAAGTCAAAATCACCCTGACCATCACTAATCCAAGTCGCAGCAAAGAAACTATCTGTATCATTCCAAAGCTCGACTAGATCAGACTCACCATCGCCATTTACATCGGTGACTAAGTAATTAGTATCGACTCGAAAGT
>NZ_JAAHFV010000232.1:0-10494 GCF_010672755.1 Moorena sp. SIO1F2 | reverse complement strand
CGCTCCCACTGATCATCTCGCAAGGCATACCGACGCATTACTTCCTCCTTAGTTGAGTTTTCCTGACTCCCCTCAGTTCTATAGCTGCACTGACTGGTTGTCAATTCTCTAACTGACGACATGCCCTGGTCAGTGGTAATACTTATATCTCCCCCATTTCCTTTTGAACCTGAATTAGCTTGAGCCAACAAGTCGCTGCTAAGTTCAACAGTAGAGGAAGCATTGACATTAATGTCCCCCCCGTCCCCTTCACTAAAAGTGCTAGCTGAAACTATTGCTCCATCAGAGACGATAAACTCCCCAGTAGTAATACTGACATCTCCCGCTTTCCCTTTCCCAAGAGTTCGAGTCAACAAGCTGCTGGCAAACTCACCCGAGGCTGAGGTACCTATCAATTGAACCGTAGAGTCCGCATCCACTGTCACATTTCCCCCGTCCCCTTCACCCAAAGTGCGAGCTGAAATTCGTGCTCCATCAGAGACGATAAACTCCCCAGTAGTAATACTGACATCTCCCGCTTTCCCTTTCCCTAGAGTTTGAGTCAAAAAGCTGCTGGCAAACTCACCCGAGGCTGAGGTACCTATCAATTGAACCGTAGAGTCCGCATCCACTGTCAAATTTCCCCCGTCCCCTTCACCAAAAGTGCTAGTTAAAACAAATGCTCCATCTTTGACAATTAACTGGTCAGTGGTAATACTGACATCTCCCGCATTTCCTTTACCTGCAGTTTGAGCAAACAAGTCGCTGCTAAGTTCAACAGTAGAGTCCGCATCCACAGTCAAATTTCCCCCGTCCCCTTCACCCGAAGTGCTAGTTGAAACAAATGCTCCATCTTTGACAATTAACTCCCCAGTAGTAATACTGACATCTCCCGCGTCCCCTTCACCCCGTGTCGTAGTTGCAACAAATGCCCCATCAGAGACGATTAACTCCCCAGTGGTAATACTGACATCTCCCCCATTTCCTGTTGCTTCTGGAAAAACTAGGGCTGCCAAGATGCTGGGAATACTATCAGGCGATACACCAACTACTCGCACAGATTCAGAGGCATCCACAGTCAAATCTCCCCCCTGTCCTGAGCCAATTACATTCGTAGTTATTTGAGAACCACCCTCAAGACTCAACTGAGAAGCATCAACAACTATGCCACCGCCACTGCCACTACCTTCGGTATTCGCAAACACAAAAGAGCGATCGCGTAAACTCACATTAGCTCCCTGCACCTGGATACTGCCACCACTTTCGCCACTGGTAATAACAAAAGCACCGTCAGACAAACTAATATCCTGAAACGCTGGAACTGCTGAATAATCCAACACAAAACTAGTATCGGTTGGGGTCAAGTTCACCACACCATTACCCACACTCCCCAGCTCAATCCGTCCATCCAATGCAGCTATCAAACCACCAGGAATAGTAACCTCACCACCAATCAGCCCTAAGGTTTGACCATTTGGTACCAAAAACAGACTAGACTGATTAGTAATACTTCCGGGATTTGAGCCATATTGCAACCCAGATGGAATATTAATAGTTAATAACGGTTTATCATTGGGATTTTTTGCGCTGAATACTGTGCCATCGTCAAACAATATACTATCAGCAGTACTCCCAAAAAATGAGCCTCCCAGATCGAGTCTGCTATTGGACCCGAATACAATACCATTGGGATTTATCAAAAATAAATTAGCATTTCCCAATACTCCCAGAGTCCCCAAAATATTAGAAACATTTGTTCCAGTTACCCGACTCAGGATGTTGGCAACTCCTGCTGGATTCGCAAAATAAACTCGCCCAAACTCGGCCACATTGAAATCCGAAAAGCTGTGGAAGAGATTACTGTCTCTAATCGCTCCACCTTCTATCAAATCTGCCAGGGCACCATTAATAGTCACATTGGGTGTTACTACAGAACTGACCTTACCGAGGGTATTATCTGGGGTTATTTGCCCTAATGCCGTAGTTGCACCCAGTAGAGAACAAAGAACAAAAGGACTTGCTGCGACAAGTTGGTCAATCCGAGGTTTCATGTTAATCAATAAAGATGCTCCCGATTTCTCGGATTATTTCATAAACTATGAATTAAGCTTTATTGATGTAACAATTCTTGAAAAGACTTTACTTGAACTTCATAAAAATATAGCAAAGGGAACAGGGAATAGGGAACAGGGAACAGGGAATAGGGAGTAGGGAGTAGGGAGTAGGGAGTAGCGATGCAGTCAACTATTATTACTGTTCTGGATTACCTGTTCTGGATTACCTATTTTGGATTACTTGTTCCCGATTCCCGATTCCCGATTCCCGATTCCCGATTCCCGATTCCCGATTCCCGATTCTAAATTCTAAATTCTTAATTCTAAATTCTTAATTCTTAATTACCTCTATTTAGTCCCATTCAAACTATCACAATTATTAGTTAAAAAGCCAGTAAAGATAGTAATCACTCGATGCTTTCTCTCCTTAATATTCACACTTACCGACATCCCTGATGCTAGGGGAAATGATTCTCCCAAACGTAAGCATTGAGCTGACGGCTGACAGCTGACAGCTGAGAGCTGTTGAGGTTAATGACTTGTTTCTCAAAGATGAATTCGCTATAGTCCGCTAGGTCATCAATTCCTACCAAGTTTAAAATAATTTCAGTTATAAGCCAAACGATGATTTTCTGCCACATTACCCTGTCCTCTTTACCTGTCTAGTTTTAGAGTAATGAGCAGAGCCAGGAATACTGTCTCATTTTTTGCATCAGTTTTTGAATCAAGTGTTTTTATTAAGCTGATTTTTGTGATTTTTATTAGATTATTTTAAGGCTGTCTTCAGATTAAGTTTAAGTTACTTTAAGATTGAGCAATAAATAGAGATACTCAACAATATTAGGGGTGGTTATAGCATATTAATCAAGACTATTTATCTCAGTTTTTGTATCAGTTTTGCGATTTTATTCAGACTTATATCATTTTGAGATCATATTACAGCGTTTTTTAATTCGGTGAGGTACACAGTATTTTTTCCCTGTTCCCTGTTCCCGGGAGCATGTCAGTTTTGTTAATTCCTGGTTTAGATCCCCCTAAATCCCCCTTAATAAGGGGGACTTTTGAATTGAATCGAATTCTTAATCACAGGGAGTTTTTCATCTAATTCCCCCCTTTTTTAAGGGGGGTTAGGGGGGATCCATGTACCTAATTACAAAGGTGACATGCTCCCCCTGCTCCCTGCTCCCTACTCCCTACTCCCTACTCCCTAGGAATTTATACCTCACCCAATTGAAAACTGCTATATGGTTTTTATGTAAGCTATTGAGCTTAGATAAAAAATGCGATCGCTAATCTAACTAGCGATCGCTAACAGTCTTGGGTAAACACCTTTTATGTAAGAACTAATCGGAACAGTCTTGGGATTAAACTAATGTGTTACACAAATGCATTAAATGCCTGCTCAGCAGCATCAAGATTGCCGAATACAGTCAGATTATCCTCGCCGCCAAGGATGGCTACTACGGCTTCTTGACCACTAACTGTTTCGCGACCGAAACTAATATTGCCCAAGAACTCATCAGCGAAATCAAAGCTATCCGCTGCCTGAAAGTCAGTGATTTGGTCAAAGTCCTGGAAACCGTCTTGGAAGATTTCACTGCCGAAGGCGAAGATGTCTGCACCTGAATTGCCAGTTAACAAGTCATTGCCAACCCCTCCGTTCAAGACATCATTAACGCTACCACCAATCAGAGTGTCATTGCCTTCATTACCGAAAACAGTACCATTAACAGTGCCTGCGATACCATCATAGGTATCATCACCCGCACTGAGTAGAACATCGCCGTTGATAGTGCCTTGGTTAACAATAGTTACGTCACCCTCAGCATCCTGAACATCAATAGCCACCTGAGGGCTGCCTGCAACAACACCACCGTTGATAGTGCCCCTGTTAATGATTTCGCCGTTGAGTTCGACTCCGTCCTCAATCAGTACTGCCGCATCAGTTTCTGAGGTCAAGGTGCCTTCATTGACAATATCACCATTGAAGACTGAGAGGTCAGTATTAGTACCCTGTCTGAGGCGAACAGCAGTAGCTCGGTTGTTGCCCACCGGCACACCACGTCCGATCACCGTACCCCGATTAATCACGCTACCTGTGACATCAGCACCGAGTTGTAGAGAAATGGCATCTCCATCATTGCCTTCACCCACATCGATCAGACCACTACTTTCGTTGACAATCGAGTAGGAAAGCGCACTCTGGTCAGTGTAAACCACACCATCCCGGGGACTGGCAGAGGTGAGAATCTCACCGAAGTTTTGAAGGCTAATATCTTGACCACCGATATTTACGGCACGACTAGCACTAGTGATAGTACCGAAATTTTGCAGCGCTCCAGAAGAGGTACCGCCATTGCCAAAGCTGACGCCGTTGAAAGCACCATCAATCGTACCGTTGTTAACGATTGTACCGTTGAGTTCGACTCCCGACTCAATCAGGACACCACTGTCAGTTTCTGAGGTCAAGGTGCCTTCATTGACAATATCACCATTGAAGACTGAGACATCCGCTCCTCCGATGTCAGTACCCTGTCTGAGGCGAATCGCAGTAGCTTGGTTGTTACCCACCGGCACACCACGTCCGATCACCGTACCTTGATTAACCACACTACCTGTGACATTAGCACCGAGTTGTAGAGAAATGGCATCTCCATCATTCCCCTCACCGACATCAATTACAGCATCAGGACCGTTGAAAATATCATAGGATGTAGCGGTCTGGTCAGCGTAAACGACACCATCCCGAGGACTTGCAGAAGAGATAATCTGGGCTAAGTTATCAACCCTGATGTTCTGACCACCGATGTTGACGGGACGACTATCACTGGTAATCAAGCCTTGGTTGGTTAATGTGCCAGAAGAAGCACCACCATTAAAGAAGTTGACACCGTTGAAGCTACCATCAATTGTCCCTGTTTCTGCGTTAAAAATGCTGGCATTAGTGCCGGTGATATCAACAGCACTACCATCAACATCTAATGTACCGAATACGGTTAAAGAATCCCCTACTCCAGGTAGTACTACGGGCTCGGTTAGAGTTTCTCCAGTGGGAATAAAAGTGTTTGACATCAAAGTTCCTCCGAATGCAAGTGAATGAAGTTGGTGAATGAAGTTGAGACTGGAAGTAAACACTGGTCTACCGGCAATAGACCAGTGTAATGTTTTTAACCTCAGGCAAACATTGACCCTTAGGCAAAAACCATAGCTTTCAACAGGGCATTAGCGCTTTTGTCTAGCCGCTAAGGTGTCTATATTTCTACAATGGCATTCGGATCAGAGCCTAATGTCTCAGTTTTTGTCTCAGTTTTTTACCTCAGTTATTTTAACTAGGCTTAGTTGTATAATTTTTTTCATACTTAGCCCAGGGTGAGCTTAGATTTTTCTCAGACTAATCTCAGGTTGAATCATAAACCGATGAAATTAATCCTATTGAGAGGCGCTATATAGCATAAGTTAGCATAATAGTTGTCTCAGTTTTTGTCTCAGTTGTCTCAGTTTTGCTTTTTTTCTCAGTTTGGTTTCAGTTTGGCTTCAGTTTTGCTGAATTGATCAATTAAATCCTATGACATTTGGTTTCACAAGCGTGTTATATGATGTCAGGATAATTACCCTTAATAAAAATCTCCCCATCTCCCCATCTCCCCATCTCCCCATCTCCCCATCTCCCCATCTCCCCATCTCCCCATCTCCCCATCTCCCCACACTTTTATTATCGGTATTCAACCGAATTTGATATTATTATCCCATCACCCCATCAACCTACAGTCTTAATGTCAATCAATTAGCCGGTCTACTTTAGTCATAGTGCTGAATTTTTGGCTGTTATCCCGGATCTGGTAATCAGTTAACGAAGGAGTGATCTGGTTTATAGGATTTATAAATCAGATGTAAACATAGGAGGTCTTTTTTTATTGTCCAATAAAACTCTGTATCTCTTTCCCATCTTTACTTTTGCCTCTTAGCTTTTGCTTTTTCCGGCAATAATTTTGTTTACAACCCAGATATAGCAAAAGTCAAAAGTCAGAAGTCAGAAGTCAGAAGTCAAACTCTTGCGCTTACTTAGGTTTGAGACTTTTGTCATGTCCGCGCCTGCCCTGGCGACTGCTATATAAACGCGCTGATCGGTTGTTAAACAATTTGTAAGCATATGCGCTACGCGCAGGCTACGCCAACAGCCGTTGGCCGTAGGCCTTTGGCTGAGAGCTGAGAGCTGATAGCTGATAGCTGAGAGCTGATAGCTGATAGCTGAGAGCTGAGAGCTGAATGCTGAGAGCTGAATGCTGAGAGCTGAATGCTTACGGTTAGTTAGCTAAACACCGCTCCACTCACAGCTAGGGAGAGTTGCTTTGGTGAAGACCAAACTTTTATTGTGCTGCATTGCAACCACAACGTTTTCTGATGGCTGCTTCTACTTAATCGGTGATCAAGGTCAGCAATTGGAATTCAGTGATGAGGATAGCTCAAAGTTATGTCTATTTTTATGATCGGCACCCAACGCTCAGGCTCTAATTTATTGCGCCTGATGTTGAATCAGATCGGTGATCTCGCTGCTCCCCACTCCCCTCACATATTGCAGCGGATGATGCCATTACTACCTAGCTATGGGGATTTGAGTCAAACGGACACCTTTACCCTCTTAGTAAATGATGTGTGTCGTTTAGTGGAACTCAATCCCGTCCCTTGGGAGGGTGTGAATTTAGATACAAAGGAAGTAATTTCCCTTTGCCGAGAGCAGTCTTTGGTGGCGATATTTGCCTCTGTTTACGATATTATGGCACAAACTTGGGGAGCACAGCAATGGTGTTGCAAAAGTTTAGCCAACGTTTACTACCTGCCAGAGATTACCGCCTACTTGGAAAACGCTAAATTTATCTATTTGTACCGGGATGGTCGAGATGTGGCGGTTTCTTTTAAGAAGGCAGTGGTTGGAGAAAAGCACTTCTACCATATTGCTCAAGAATGGGCAAAAGCCCAGCGTTTAGCACTCCAGATGCGCTCTCGCCTAAGTCCCGATAGGTTTTTCAGTATCAGTTATGAAACCCTAATCAGCTCTCCTGAGACTACTCTGCAGGATCTGTGTAATTTCCTAGGCGTGCAGTATACTCCTGAGATGCTGGATTTCCATCAATCCCAGGAAGCCTCGAATACTGCAACGTCTAGCTCCCTATGGAGTAATGTAACCCAACCTGTAATTAAGCAAAACACTAAGAAGTTTCTCCAGGAAGCTACGGATGAGGAAATCCTGATTTTTGAATTGGTGGCGGGAGATGTACTTGATGCTCTCGGTTACGAACGGGTTGGGATTCTTAAAGGCAAAGAAATCAAATTCAGCAGCACTGCGATCGCTAAATTTAATGCGATTAACCAAAGCTTAAAAGCAGAAGTACGCCAAAAGATGGATCCTGAGGACTTAAAGCGACGGGATCGCCAAGCCACTTTGCTCAAAGAGATTAAAGCACGCCAGACCGTAGTGGCTTAAATAACTGACTATGTTAAAAAAACTGCATGTAAACTCGGAAAATCCCGAGTCGGTATCTCTTTGGTTTCTGTTCTGGAACTTTTTCAAGATCGGAAGTACAGCCTTTGGCGGTTTCATGGCTCTGATTTCCGTAGTGGAGAATCGGATGGTGCGGCGGCACAAGCTCCTCACCCATGAAGATATGCTAGATGGCATTTCCTTAGCCACTGTTTTACCTGGCCCAGTTGCTGCTAATGTAGTAGCCTATGTGGGCTATCGCTTGCGGCGGACTAATGGAGCTGTAGTCAGTGCTATCGGTGTGTTGCTCCCTTCTTTTATCCTGGTAATTGGTCTCACCATTGCTTATCTCCAGGTCGGGGAAATTCCAGCACTTCAAAAAGCCTTTGCGGGATTTATTCCTGCGGTGGCGGCGATTATCTTGAGTGCCGCCAGGCGCATGAGCAAAAAAGCGATCAAAGGCTGGCGGGAACTAGTGATTGCTTTGATAGCGGCAGTCCTACTCAAGGTAATAGGAGGATTCTACATTACTGTACTAGTCGTGGTGGGTTCTGGATTGGTAGGATGGCTTTGGTTAGGTGACACTAAGCAGTCGGGACAGGAGAATTCCCAAGCTCAACCGATTCAGGAGTCAATTCAGGGGATTTCCTGGCTGAAGCTGTCAGTCACCTTGCTCATCCTCCTGAGTTTTCTGTTGCTTTCTCTGATTCCCCTACCCTTTTTGGGGGAAACCAGCCTCGCGAAACTATTCGTCACATTTTCCGGCATGAGCCTAATGCTATTTGGTGGAGGCTACGTGTTCATTCCCCTGATTCAAGAAGTGGTGGTGAATAATTACGGTTGGGTGACTCAGACAGAATTTGCTAATGCGATCGCAATCGGACAAATTACTCCTGGACCAATTCTGATCAGCGCTGCCTTCATCGGTTATGTGGTGAAAGGGATTTCGGGAGCAATAGTAGCAACAGTAGGAATTTTTTTACCACCAGGACTGCTGATGGTAACCTGTTCCCACTTATTGAAACATATCAAAGAATCTACAGTCATTCAGGCGGCGCTCAAAGGAATTCGTCCTGCCGTCATTGGCATGATCATTACCGCTGCTATTGTAGTAGCTGGGAGTGCTGAATTTCATGTTGGCAGCCTGGTGATCTTTGCCGCAGCTTTAGCTGCCATGTGGCGGTTCCGCGTGAAGGTGCTGTTAATTATCCCGATTGCTGGAATTTTAGGCTTAGTACTTTACTCAATCTAGAATGGATTGCTATAGCAAAGGGAACAGGGAACAGCGGATCACCGGAACAGGGAGCAGGGAGCAGGGAGTAGGGAACAGGGAACAAACATTCTCTCAATTGATTTAGGATTGCTATAATATAGAGTTTTAAAACAAGTTGTAAAGTTATAGATTGTCGAAAAAGGCAAGAGGCAAGAGGAACCCACCCCTAACCCCTCCCAGGAGGGGAAGGCAAGAGGGGCAAGAGCTCCAGAGTTTTTTAGTAAAATAAAATAACACCTTCTCGGTTTACATCTCAAATACAAATGCTATAGCAATCCGTGTAGGAATGGTGAGAATTTTTGTTCCCTACTCCCTACTCCCTACTCCCTACTCCCTGTTGCCTGTTCCCAGAATTCCTAAACGGATCCCTATTAGCATCCCAACTTTTTAGCCTCAACGTTTCAATCAGCTTATCCAGGGAGCCATAATCCTCTGCCGGTAAAAATTTTTCTATCTTAGCAGCTGCCAGGGCTGGATGATTTGCTGGGATATTCAGAAGCGCGTCGGTCACTGCTGCGACTAATTGCGGGTCAGTACCCTTAACCGCAGCAATTGGCCACTCGGGATAGAGCTGGGTGGTATGAGTATAGAAGAATTCGTCCTTAGCCGAATCTAGGATTCTCAGCTGTTCCAGGTTTTCCAGCAAGCCTTGCTTGACCATATTTTCTAATTGACATGTACGGATAAACCCAACATCAATTTTGCCGTTGACTACGTCAAGTACGATCTTGTCTTGTGATTTGTTTTCCACAAAACTGCTGAAGTCCACGAACGGGTCAATACCATGTTCAAGCAGATGATAGATTTGGAAAGTGCAGCCAGCCGCCGCCGTTTGAAAAGCCACGCAGGCTGCCTTCTTACCCTGCAGATCCTTCAGCTTGTAGATATTGCTATCGCTTCTGACGATGATCAGACCACCAAATTTTGTACCCACCTGAGGTCGAGAGTGGGTAAGTAGAAATTCCGTATCGTAGAGCCGACGGATTTGCACAGCTGCCAGAGGATTGTTGGTGGTAAAGTGCAAATTACCTTGGGCTACTTCAATGAATTGACTTTCTTGGGTAACAGGTACTAAGGAGAAAGGGCGATTAATCACCCCAGAGAGGTAGTTTAGGAGTGGCTGATACCGTTGTTTGACAGAATCCACGCTATCAATGATCAGCACACCCACCCGGACAGTATTGTCCGACACTTGTTGATGGGAAGTATCAACGGGTATCACTGATGGGTTTGCAGACTGTTTCTTCTCGCAGGCGGTAAGCCCTAGGATAAGAGCAATAGATACACCAGTCAACAGATGAATTATTGTCTGTTGATAACTTATTGAGTTTACTAGATTTTTAACCATCAAAACCGATTAAATTATTCAATAATAATAATCATAAAAATAATTTAAACTATATCTTATTTTTTATTTAGCAAGAGTTATTTCAATTGATGGATAATTTTATAAAGTTTCGATGAAGTTTCGATGAAGTTTTAGATATCTCTTAGCCAGCCTTAGTTTTTACTGTCAGCAGTTACGAGCATACACAAAAAATCCAAAAAACTATACCTGTAGAGTTAGATATGACTATATCACCTAAGTACAGGACAAAAAATGGAGAGAGTTAAGAAAAGCTGGGAACTGGTGGTCAAGATTGGTGAAAATTGAGCGCAGATAATCAAATCCCAAACGAAATAGGCTCTTGGCTCGTCGTTGATGGGAT
>NZ_JAAHFV010000231.1:0-10513 GCF_010672755.1 Moorena sp. SIO1F2 | reverse complement strand
TTCACAGAATTGAAGTCTTTCAACAAGGTGAGGTATAAAACTAGCATTAACTTTCAGAGGGTAATTCTTTGGGTAATTCTTTGAAGTCAGTGTTGGCAGAATTCCTTTATACATGTATTGATGTCTGACTTTTGCTCTGAAAGCTGGGTCTGAATACAATAGCCATCTGTTTCTGTCGGAGTCATACCAGCCTACATAGTTACCAAATGCTTCTTCAGGATGAGCTAAATTAGTGCATTGTCTTTCCCAAATCATTGTCTGGATAGTAAAACCAAAATAGTTATTGCTGTATTGTCGCCAGAGTTTATCGATTTGACAGAGGATATCACAGGGAAATTCTTGAATATCTCTTTCCTGCCAAGAGTCTGTTGTAGTTCTACCATAAACTTGATTCATAATAGTCAACGTTTCTTCATTGGCTTCTTCCCATTGTTGATTTTTAAGAAGATAGTTTAAGTGTTGATAGTTTTCTTGGTTTGGTGGTTGAGGTAATTGCTTATTTGGCTGTTGTATAATTTGTTTTTTGTTATTTTGATTATTATAGTGATAATTTTTTTTTTCATAATCCGGTATGACTTTATCATGCATACTGGAAATTTTATGATTTACACTTCTCTCATTTGAATCAAATCTCGCTATAATTTTATCATAAATTATAGCGAGATTTTCATTTCTAGGATTATCATTATAAAGCCCATCAATTAGTGTTTTTATATCTCCGTGTGCTTCTGCCCACCGAATTAGTTTAAAGATAATTTGAGCATCATTATTTCCTCCTGCAATAGCTGTCAGATTTTTATTGAACTTAAAACTGACCACCATCTCAAGGTCACCTATATCTGGATAAGCATCAAGAATAGCTTTTTGTAATTCCTCCCGTTCAGAACCAGATAACTCATACATTCATACTATATTTTACTAAATTACTTACGAATTTAATTCAGAAGGATTAAACAAAGGGATAATGATATTATAGAGAATCAGCAATAGGGAACCATAGACTGGACGGTAAAATGCCAAGGATGAAAATGGCTCTCCCAGAGCAAATACCCAAACTACAAATGCGCCAGTAGAAACTACTATTTGGGTAACAGCTGGTGGCTTATTGGACTCTGATGTTAACTTTAATATCCAAACAGCAGTTAGAACTACAAAGACTATAAATAACACCCATAATAATAGATTAATCGGAACGTCGTCGGCACTTGTTATCAGTCCTTTGATAGCTATCCAAGCCCCAACAATTTCCGAGGGAATATATTTGAGCAGCCGATCAAAATAGCCATCAATCTTTGCCCTGCTCTTAGCTTCAAATTGGGTGGTAATAATTCGACGACCCATGTCAAGTATTAGTTCTCCTTACTAGAGATAGGATTTAATTTCCTGATAGATGCAACTAAATAAAATTCCTTCCCGGATAGTACCAAACGATCTAGCTCGCTGAGCGTGATGCAAAGCGACTAGGGTACCATCTTCATCAAAACATGGGGCACCACTAGACCCGAAGGCAGTTTTGTTGACATATTGAACTAGTCCCCTCTCGGGATAAACTCCGGTTATCCCATCACGACTGATAGAGAGTTTCATTGATGCACCTTCGGGATGCTGAAAAAGATTAATTCCCATCCCTTTAACAGGAAGATGATTAGGCTTCCAACGAGCAGGTTTAGTATCATTGGATGGAGGACTAGTTGCTGCCACTTGTAGCAAAACGTAATCTAGTTTGTTGGTAGGACTGGAATGTAAAATCGGTTGCTGTCTGTCTAATTTAACGACCTGTCCCTTGGTTTCATTTCCCAAATCAGAGCTAAAACAGCCAAAACGCAAGACAGCATTGAGAGCATTGATGTGCATATCCGCGTTTTCATCTGGATTCAGAACATGGTAATTAGTCAAAACTAGCCTGTTGGCAATCAAAACACCAGTCCCTTCAATTCCCTGTGGGTTAATTTCAATCCGACATACAGAGCTTGCTTGTGCTATTGCTCGTTTCAGGTAGCCAACATCCCAAAAATCTGGTTCCGCTTGCCAGAAACCTTGGAGTTGTAACTCTTCCGTTGCTCCAAGCCACTCAATAGCAGGGCCAATATCCCTGATAGTATTTACTGGGGGGAGATGAATCCTAAACCTCTGCTGAAAAATGGTTTGATAAAACTCTTTTAATTCTGGATTACCTCGATTAGTCCCATAGGCTGCGATAATTAAGGGTTCTAATTTACCTCTTGACTCAGCCCATTTAATCAAACTAAAAACAACCTGAGTAAGGTTCCCTCCCCCAGCTATGGCATTTAAGTTTTCTTCTAACTCATCATCAACCATTATCGCTAAGTCATCTTTGGTGGGATAAGCACTGATAATGGCTTCGCGTAATTTCTTGCGTTGAGAACCAGTTAAATCTATCATTAATTAAAGTGATAGCTAGATCATCTACCACATAACAATGTAACAATTTTATTTTTATAATAACAATCTCAGCAGAGAAAATATAAGGTTAGTGAGGATAATCGTGGTTTAATCTTGGCCGGAGTAATTCCCGAAGTGTAGATAATCACTGCCTTGGCGGGGAACTCTAAGAGCAGTATTCAGAGTAAATTATACCAGCTCAACACCCCCAAATCCCAAAATCAGATAGCGGCTATCTCAGCATTTACAAATAGGTCATGAACAATATTGCTGATTTATCGGAGCATCAAAAACTATTCGTATCTCTTTACCACTGTTACTTGTAACCGGTTTACTGTTCCTTTTCTTTATCCATCCTAGTTTTACATCTCATTTGTAAACTCTAGTGTAAAACCCTAGTGTAGTGATAGCGATCGCAAACATTGGTCAGCTACCTCCTCCTGGGTTAATGGGAGTAGGGAGTAGGGAGTAGGGATAGGGGTAAGACCATTGAAGGTACCTCTTAAGTATGAGCAACACTATACATTTATAGAATCTTAGATAATTACCTGGCTTGACAGTACCCTAAAGGGTACCTTCTCAAAGGGACGTTGCTTATGGTTTGGGGGCTGTTTGGGTCGCTAACGGTAACTGGGCAAGGCTTGTCAAAGCTTAATCAACCATAAAGTTTTCAGACTACTGTCACCTTCTAGACTAAGCCAGTGGGAGAATATAGTTATCACCTGGCAAACACTTGAAAACCCTTAAAAACCCAACTATGGCCAAAACCGTTGCTGAAGTCATGACCCGCGACCCGATCGTGGTGCAGCCCCAAACACCGATTAAGGAAGTCATCAAAATTATTGCTGAACAAAGCATCAGTGGCTTGCCAGTGGTTAACGAAGCAGGCAAATTGGTAGGAGTGATTTCAGAAGCTGACTTGCTGTGGCAGGAGACAGGAGTAGAACCGCCAGTCTATATCATGTTTCTCGACAGCGTGATTTACTTAGAAAATCCTGCCCGTTATGACCAAGAACTCCATAAAGCACTCGGACAAACCGCTGGGGACGTAATGACTGGTCATCCCATGAGCATCAAACCGGATAAACCCTTACGGAAAGCGGCTAAGTTGATGCAGGAAAAATCAATCCACCATTTACCAGTAACAGATGAGGCAGAGCAAGTGATTGGAATTCTGACCTCTGGGGATATTGTCCGCGCCATGGCAGCTGAGTTAAAGAATTAACGGAACTGTCTATCACAAACAGTGTTCACTGTGAACAAGTAACATGGTAAGTTGAGTTTTGGCTAGATATTGAGCAATTTACCCATGAGCGTTACTCGTGAATCTGTCCAAGAGCTGCTGAATTCATCGGATTTTGGCCACCGCATTAGAGGATTAAACCAACTACGCCAGCTGGAACCATCGGTGGGGTTTGAGCTAATTCAACCCTTGGTTAAAGATAACAATGTTCGGATTCGATATGGGGCAGTCAGCCAGCTCGATACCTTGGGTGATCAGGATTTAACCGTATCTTTGACCCTATTACGCGATCGCCTTTTGAATGATCCAGAACCAGATGTTCAGGCAGCAGCAGCGGATTCCTTGAGTGCCTTGAAGCTCACCGAAGCCTATGATGATTTAGAGCAAACCTATCACCAAACCACTGAGTGGATCGTTAAATTTAGTATTATTGCTGCCTTAGGGGAACTAGGTGAACCCCGTTCATTTCAAATTTTAGAAGACGCTCTCAAATCCGATACCAGTTTAATCCAAACAGCCGCCATTAGTTCCTTAGGAGAATTGGGAGACCCCCGGGCTGTGCCTCTGCTGATTCCCTTTGCCACTAATTCCGACTGGCAAATTCGTTACCGGTTAGTACAGGCACTGGTTAATCTGGGAGGAGAAGAGGCTAAGGCAGTCCTAGAAACATTAGCTAATGACAGTGTTGAGCAGGTGGCTAGTGTAGCGCAAGATGCCTTAAAAGCATAAGGCTTGAACCGGGAATAGGGAGAAGACTGTGGGGAGAGGGGCTCACAGGGGTAGGTTTTTTACATTTGGGTCGGGAGTCGGGAGTCGGGAGTCGGGAGTCGGGAGTCGTCAGAAGCGGGAAATGGGCAGAATTACCCCGGAAATGATTGTGTATTTTGATACATATTTTAATACATATATTGAGGAGTTTCTAGCTAATGAAAGTACGTACTCAAAACCTACCCTTGTAAGATCTCCCCATCTCCCCATCTCCCCATCTCCCTATCTCCCTATCTCCCCATCTCCCCAGACTTCCCGCGCCCAGGGCTATAACAAGCCCATTTACAAAAACCTTTACAAAAACCCTTCCATCTCAATCATTTCAATCATCTGAAGTCCACGGGGGTCTCCCACTTTCAAGAGGGCAGCTTTCGCGTCTTCTTTTACCCCTAGGTCTTCATCATCAGCAATTGCTTCAATTAAGGCATCAATAGCACCAGCGTAAACGGCATTGGAGGGCAATTCCCGACACAGTTGCCCGATAGACCAAGCACAATTACTGCGCACTGCTGCTACTGGGTCTTTCCTTAAAGCAGTAATCAAGGGCGGAATCGATGCGATTACTTCTTCATAATCTAACTCTGCCATTTGCGCCAGAGCACTAGCTGCCCACAAACGCACTGCAGGAATATCCGTTTTGAGGGAATCAATTAGAGAAGCTAAAGCACGGCGATCGCGACAGTTCCCCAATGCCCAAACAACCCCTTTACGGACATAACCGTTCCAATCAACGGTTAGCTGGTCAATCAAGGGCTTTACTGCCGTGGGACTGGGATTGTGCCCGAGACCATAGGCAGCACTTACCCGTACCAAAGGACAAACATCATTTAACAGGTTAATCAGATGGGGAATTGCCCGCTCATCTTGCAACTCACAAAAGGCACGAGCTGCTAGCATCCGTTGTTGGCTTTCCGGTGCCGTTAACAGAGCCAGCATTTCCTCTGGATCAGGTTTGGAAGCTTCTAACTCATCTTCAATCGGCTCTATGTCATCTAAAGGGCTTTCTAGTAAAGCCGTATTATCCAATAAACTCAGATCATCATCGTCATACATGCCTGATAACCTACCTTATCTTGCCTGATTCTACCAGAGTCTTCATTAGTATTTTCTGTGCAATGGTTTAACCATCCACAGAGATTGGGTGCGGAAACCCAGTCCGTGGTAAAGGTTCAAAGCGACTTGATTCGATTGAAACACCTGTAGTCCAATTTGGCGATCGCCTCTTGCCCTTGCCCAAGCTTCAGCGTGCTGCATCAGTGCTGAACCAATGCCTTGACGGCGGTGTGCTGGCATGACGTACAGTAAAAAGATATAGCCATAGCGATCGCCATTTACCTGATCAACCCCATTGCCCATCCACAGACAACCCACCGGCAAGGGATGAGTTATAATAGAGCCTTTCCTAGAAACCTTCCCATCTGCTACTGTAACCCACCACAGGGGGGTTTCTCTGGAAAAGTACTGTTTAACAGTCTTCGCCAGGTGAGAAAAATCATTTTGTTCTGGGAAAAGCTCTTGGTAAGTGAACTCCATGAACTTCACCAAAATTGCCCGTTCTCGTACCGTTCCCAGTCGTAGCTGGTAGCCTGCTAACAATGGCTTACTCACCAATTTTCGCGAAATTTTGGTTAACAACCAGCTGAGCGAATACTGGTGCTTGAATGCTGGCAGCGTCAACTTCTTCAATCGGTGCAGGGGCTAGCATATCGTTCGGTAAAAAGATCCGAGAACTGACTGCCAATAGGGCAATTAAGAAGCCTAGTAGTGCCAGTAGGGGAGCAATGTACTGACGAAAAATAGCCATGAATTTAATGGTTCGTTGATTTTAACAATTCTTTACTTTCTCCATCTTACTACAATGGCACAGCTTTTAGCGGTTGACGGTTAGAGGTTGGAGGTTATTTGGTTGAAGGTTGGAGGTTGGAGGTTGGAGGTTGGAGGTTGAAGGTTGGAGGTTGCAGGTTGCAGGTTGGAGGTTAGAGGTTAGAGGTTAGAGGTTAGAGGTTGTAGGTTGACCCCTTCCTCATCTCCTCATCTCCCCATCTCCCCATCTCCCCACACTTCCCACACTTCCGATACTCTTCCCCCTGTTCCCTGTTCCCTGTTCCCTGTTCCCTGCTCCCTTAGACTCGCTCGGCTAGTTTTGTGATAACTTCAATAACCGTATCCGCAAGTTGATCATTTCCCCGGAGCCAACCGAGGGGAGTCAAATGCTTACCAGGAAGTTTCTTATCAGTGAGGAGTTTATTGCCTAAATTCTCCTGTAGCCAACGCACCGTTCCAGCTTCTTCAGCAATCTTATCCGCCGAGCGAGCAATCCCTCGCTCGGGGGACTTTTAGAAGCAAATTGACTCTTGTTCCCCCCAAAGTTGGGGGGCTAGGGGGGCAAAATGCAGTATCAAAAAACTTTTCAGATATCCTCTGAGAGCTAGATTAATCTGAATGGTAAAAGAGAGCACTAACTAAGGTATGGTAGACAATAGTGTTTCCTACTGATCAACCATTATAGGTAAGCAAGTGTCCATTTAATTGGCCTATTGTCTATGCAGCGCGATGTGACAAGCTTTTTCATTACCTATTCCCTGTTCCCTGTTCCGAAGCGTGCAGCGCAATAAAATTAGATTACCATAAACGGCATGGCCAATTTCCCTCATCGACCGTTAGCCGTTGATTTATTTGCTGGTGCTGGTGGTTTCTCCCTAGGGATTGAGCAGGCGGGGTTTGATGTTGCCCTCGCCGTTGAACAAGACCCAATTCATGGGGCAGTGCATGCCTTCAATTCCCCCCAAACCAAGGTTTTATGTACCGACATTACTACCCTGTCTGGTCAAGAAATTCAGAAAGCCCTGAGGGAGTGGGCAACTGAAAGGGGGCAAAACCAAGACTGTAATCAAGACTGTACAGAGGTTTCATCGAAGTTTTCTACCATTGATCTAGTCATTGATCTAGTGATTGGTGGACCCCCTTGTCAGGGATTCTCCTTGATCGGTAAGCGTCAAGTAGATGATGTACGCAATAATTTAGTGTTTGAGTTCTGCCGTTTGGTCAAAGAACTGCAACCACGCTACTTTGTGATGGAGAATGTTCCAGGCTTAGCTCAGAACAAATACCAACACCTGTTCGAGCAGCTAATCAGTGACTTTAAAGCAGCTGGATACACGATAACTGAGCCAGTCAAGGTCTTGAATGCAGCAGATTTTGGCGTGCCTCAAAAACGGCGGCGGTTGTTTTTACTGGGTTCTAGGCTTGGGGAAACACCAGTGGCTTATCCTGACTCAGAACTAGGCTCTCACCAATGGGTAACTGTTAAGGATGCGATCGCAGACTTGCCTAACTTAGATGATTTTCCCGAACTCCAGAAAACCGATTGTGTTGAACTAACACCAGAACAGCTAGACCTGCTCCAAGCTTTAGCCATGCCCTATGTAGAAAAGTTAAGGGATATAATCACCGATCCTGGTAACTTTGCCTATCCCCGCCAGTGGAATCCTCAACTATTGACCAGTTCCCTGCAAACCCAGCACACGGAAGCCTCTATTGAGCGGTTTAGAAACACACCCATGGGCGAGGTAGATACTACCAGTCGCTTACGACGCTTACACTGGGATCAACCATGCCATACCCTAAGAGCAGGTACTGGTTATAAAAACGGTCGCTACACCTCTCCTCGCCCCATTCATCCTGATTATCCACGGGTCATCTCGGTGCGAGAGGCCGCTAGACTGCACTCATTTCCAGATTGGTTTCGCTTCCACCAGACCAAATGGCATGGATTTCGACAGGTCGGTAATGCTGTACCACCACGATTAGGACGGGTTTTGGGTAAACAAATTATGACAGCCTTGGCCCTTGAACCATCAGTGCCAACCACAACTATCAAGCTCTCAGATACGAAATTATTAGCCTTTAGACAGTTCCAGGCATCTAAGTATTGGACTATAGTGATATTTATTCCTTTTTTAGTCTGCTGCTTCCCATCTCCGATCGTTCTCTTCTCCTAGAATCAACATGCTGTATATCACGACCGTCAACGCTGATCGGCTACTAGTCTGCCATCGTTGTAACTCAGATCACAGGTTAACCCCTATCCCATCACCACAAATTTTGATCTCGAATCACTACTAGCTAGGACTCTCTCTCACAGACTATCTCTTCAAAATTGCCGATAGTTAAAATTACAGAGATTATGTGGAGCCCATGAAACCCTCTCAAGTGATCTTCCCCAAATTCCCAGTGCAGCACATAGCTAAGCGTATTATTCATATGCGCCAAATTACCCGCATTGACCAACAGCTCTTTATGTCAGCTTTACTAGCCAAGGCATCACTTTCACTAGAAGAGCAAACCCTAGTCCAAGAGATTTATGACGGTTTGAACCGTGGATTGATTCGAGTAGTGGAATAAACTATATCACTTCTGATCATGAGGGTCAAACCAATCAATTCTAGGGGCGCTTCCCTTGCGCCCGAACCCTGTGCGCTCTTAAACCTGTGGTCGGCAGCAAGTGATATCATGTGCGGTTGAATACTTACACGCTTGCGCCGAATCGAAGGCAGAAAGCAGCTATGCTGAAGTAAAGGAGTAAGGTTTAATCCCAGAAGGTTTTTTATCACTAATTATCCGGACATAATATCAAACAACCCCCAACCTGGAATTATATCATCTCCGCATAATTACTCTTAATACAAATTTTTCCGAGCACCTGAGCACCCGATCAACCCATCTGCTAGTAAAGCATGACTACCTAGATCTAAAAGAGATCAGTGTTTATCTCAGTTTTTGTTATTATAATCTTTTGTGAGTTGATAGTTGCATTGAACTCTGGCTGATCGTGTATTGTCAGCCAGGTGCAACTTTTCTTGGCATTGCTGAATCGAGGGATGAATATCAGTGGGGTGGGCATCCTGCCTGCCGGATAATTGTAACGGGCAAGATGCCCGTTCCACAAAAGATGCCCGTTCCACAAAAGATGCCCGTTCCACAAAAGATGCCCGTTCTACCGATTCCCGATTCCCTACTCCCTACTCCCTACTCCCTACTCCCTACTCCCGAATGGCAATCAAGATTGGGCAATATCTGATCAACAGGAGTACCCCTAAACGGATGGGCGGTCAGAATAATCGTGCCATCCTTTGCTGTTACCCAGCCTTGGGCTTCGATAATCACTTTTTTTTCTTGGGGAGGTTGAGGCTGTGTTACTGAAGGTTGCTGCTGTAATCGTTGTCTGCTGGTGCTGGCTAAGCCAGGACGAGTTCGCCACCCCACTGTTCTGTGGGCATTAATCACCGGATCTTCTGGAGTCGGTGGTAAACCCCCTTTTCCGGTAATGAAAAAGGAACTCCCGCCAGCAATCCGATTATTCTCAAAGCCACAAAGGTCATTGGCCAGGATCGCTTCTGCATCTACGGGGCTTGCTGGCAATTCGGTTAAGCCTGAAGTGGGGTCTACTTGGGAAATATTGAGGATTACGTCACCGTTGAAGGATGAGCCAAGGTTGGAGGTGGAAGTGATGTCATTGTCTGGAGTGAGACGGTCGCGAAACTCTAAGCCAAAGATGCCTTGGGCATTAATCTCAACACGACCTCCTCGACCTTCTTCAGCATTGGCGGTGATGTCGCTATTTCCCAGACCGACTAAGGTGTCAGTATCAATGGTGATATTGCCCCCATCAGTATTGTCGGCATTAGTTAGAATCAAGCTTCGGTTGAGGAGTCGGATGTCACCAGCTTCTAGGATAATATTGCCTTTTTCTCCTGCTGTTTCTGCTGTGATCCTGCCACCGTTGTCAAGGAAGAGTAACTGATCAATATTGTTATAGGTATCATCCACACAAACCGCAAAACTAATAGCAGAATTCTGTATCATAGCTACCTTCATTTTATATTGATGAAGAAGCTTAAAAATATCACTAATGTTGTCTTCAACGATGTATGAAAAATCCAGCGATGAAAGCGAAATCAAGATTTGGTCTTTCTTAACAATGAAACAAGGCATTTTGGGTTTTAAGGCAATTCCTTTGCCTACTCTTGTTCCTGCTGCTTTAGGTTGTAAAAATGATTTTACGTATAACGGAATTTCCTTGCGCTGCAAGGGTTGTAA
>NZ_JAAHFV010000230.1:0-10552 GCF_010672755.1 Moorena sp. SIO1F2 | reverse complement strand
TTTAGTATTCTTAATTTCTATCTCAGTTATAGATGAACTAGTTCCTGGTGCTTTTACTTTGACTACCGAAACTCGCTCTGGTTTTCCGGTTGGTTTGTAATCGCTAAAAAGAGTATAATCACCAGGTTTAGGAAAATTAGCTTCAACTTCAAAGCGTCCATTTCCTTTATAATCAGGATGAATATGATCGTAAAAATCAAGATCATCACTGACTACAATTAAATGCATTATTTTTTCTTGGAAAACCTCAAAATCAGGAACAGCATTTCCCTCAGAGTCTTGAATCTCAATTACCAAATTATTTGGTTTATCTAAATTAATTGTTGAGGGAGTCGTTAGTATAGCTTTAGTATTTACAGATGGTTTATTTACGTGACCATGGCTACCATGGTGATGACCATGCTCATTGTGATTATGGTGACCATGGTGTTTATCTCCCTCAACAGATGCATCTCCAGATTGCCCTAGTGTTGAACAACTTTGAGCCAGCAATAAAGTAGAACTAACTAGTAATGCGCTAACCAAACGATTCATGATGTCTTTACCCACAAAAGTTATTCAATATTTATTGTTTAAAGGAAAAGCGACCGTTGATTTTTTTACCGTTAATGTCAGTTTGAATGACCACCTTATATTCCCCAGTAGCTTTCCCTGGTAAAAAAGCAGCGTAATGTTTACCAGCCTTATCATAGCTAAAATCTAGATTCTTTTGCTCACCATTTGGTAACTGGATTTGAGCCTTGACTTTGGCATTAGATACACTTTTGTGTTCCTCACCCTGTTGTAGGAAAAAGTCTAAGTGAATTCCCTGTTTTTCTACGATAGGTAACAACTCTAAATGATAAGAACCAGATTCAATCACTTGACCACCTTGGGAGTGATTGTGATCATGGGGAGAGGAATCAACCTTCTCAGTTTTGGTGACAGTTTCTGAAGAGGTAGTTTGAGTAGTCTCTTTCGTAGTATTGCCGCAGGAGGCTATAAATATCAATCCCACACTAGAGAGAACAATTAAATTTGACTGCAACCACGAACCCATAGTTTTACTCCTTTAAAACTAATTTATTTTTTTGATAACCAGTAAAACAGTTGACACTGACTAAGCTGACCGCTGTTCGCGTAGCGTGCGCGTAGCGCTTAAGCTGACCGCTGTTCGCGTAGCGTGCGCGTAGCGCTTAAGCTTACCTATTCACCCACCACTGAACCACTTTTAAAAGATGAATTTAATTCTTCAGGTAAAATCCCTGGATTGATTGGTTTAGATATGAAAAAGCGACCAAACTGAGCATACAAAGCTGGTAATACCAATAAGGTTAAAGCTGTAGACGTAAACAACCCTCCCAAAACAACTATTGCCAATGGCTGTAAAATTTCTTTCCCTGCCCCCGTGCCAATTACGAGAGGAACCATCCCTAACGCTGAAGTCAAAGCCGTCATTAAAATTGCCACTAATCGTTCCGTTGAACCGTCCATAATTACTTGCTTTAAAGGCATTCCCTGAGCCAATTTATTGTTGTAATTATCTACCAGAAGTAAACCATTGCGGGTAGCAACACCAAAAAGAGTGATAAACCCTACCATGGAAGCAACAGAGAGAATACCACCACCGAGGGCAACGGAAAAAATTCCCCCAGTTAATGCTAGAGGCAGATTGAGCATAATCATTACTGTTGCTGAAATTGACTTGACAGCAAAGTACATTAAAACAGCAATCACAATCAGTGCCAGAGTACCGAATACTAGTAAATTTTGAGATGCTCGTTGTTCTGATTCAAACTGTCCTCCATATTGGATAAAGTAACCGGAAGGTAATTGTACTTTCTCCTTGACTTTGGCTTGAATCTCTTCAACTACACTACCTAAATCTCGATCAGCAACGTTAGCTGAGACCACAATCAGACGAGAAACATTTTCGCGGTTGATGGTGTTGGGTCCCTTACCATAACTAATCTGAGCAACTTGGGCAAGAGGAATCTTAGTACCCGTGGGAGTGTCAACTAGCAGGTTGCTAATGGTATTAAGATTATTGCGGTATTCGGCTTTCAACCATACTACTAAATCAAATAACTGTTGCTCTTCCAGTACTTGCGAGACAACTCTACCATTGAGAGCAGTTTCAACAATTTCTGAAAGCTGACCAACACTAAGACCATAACGAGCAGCAGCAGCGCGGTCAAACGTAATTTGCACCTGTTTAATCGGAATTTGGGGTTCAAGAATTAGATCCACCACACTAGGAATATCTTGCATGGCATCTCGAACTTGAGCACCAATAGTTCGTAATTCCGAAAGTTCCGGACCAAAAATTTTGACTGCGATCGCACTCCTAACTCCTGAGAGGACTTCATCCATGCGGTGGGAAATAAAACCACCAATACTAGGGGCTACCCCTGGTAACTTAGCAAATTCCTCACGGAGTTTCTCAATTGTTGCTTTTCGGTCTTTCATCCCCTCCTCTGAAATTTCCACATCCAAATGACCCAGAGTAACACTACCAGCATCAGCATCACCGGGAGCACGCCCTGAACGTAACTGCACTGACTCAAACCGGGGGTCATCTTTGAGAGCTAGTTCCATGGCTGAACCAGCCCGATTCGTCATTTCCAGAGAGACACCGGGATAGAGAGTGAAAGCATTCACAAGCGATCGCTCCTGAAACTCTGGTAAGAAGACTCGTCCTAGAGAGGTAAAAATAATTAGAGAAGCCACAAACCCTGCTACTGCTGTTAGCAAAACTAGACTGGGAGCATGAATAGAAAACCGAATTAATGGCTGATATAGTTTTTTGGAAAACCGCGCTACCCAAGTTTCTTCTTCTGGTAACTGTACAGTAGCAAGCAAGAAAGCACACAAAGCTGGACTCAGGGTCAGGGCTACAAATGTAGAGGCAAAAATGGACACTAGATAGGCTACTCCCATCGGTGCAAAGATACGACCTTCAACACCAGTAAGGGTGAAAATTGGTGCGAAGACTACAGCGATAATTACTGTAGAAAACAGCACACTTACTCGCACTTCCACTGAAGTGTTATAAACCACCTGTAAAGGGTTGAGAGGATTTCCTGCTTGCTGATTTTTCCGTAATCCCCGGTAGCAATTTTCCATGTCCACAATCGAGTCATCCACCACTGACCCAATTGCTACAGCTAATCCTCCCAGAGTCATGGTATTAATTCCCAAACCAAAGAGATTGAGTAGCATCATCCCAATCAGCAAAGACAGAGGAATAGCGCTTAGGGTAATAATGGCAGTGCGCCAGTTCATCAAGAACAGAAACAAAATAATAGAAACAATGATGATGCCATCCCGTAGGGCATTCCTGACATTTTTAATTGAGGAATCAATAAAATCGGACTGGCGGAACGTAACAGTAACCTTGACATTCTCCGGCAAACCCCCTTTAATTTCCTCCATTGCTGCTTCTACAGCTTTAGTAACAGTAGGAGTATCAACCAGGGGCTGTTTGTTAACTAGCACCACAATCGCTTTTTTCCCATCCAAGCTACCATCACCCCGCTTCAAGGCAGCACCAATGCGGACATCAGCGAGATCAGAAAGCAGCACTGGTGTGCCATTACGTGCTACTACCACCGATTGTTCTAAATCCTCGATTGACTCAACTCGTCCAATGCCTCGAATTAATAGTTCCTTGTCTGGACTAATCAGAAAGCCACCCGCCGCATTAGTATTTGCTGCTGCTGCTGCTTCGGTAACTTCTGCTAAGGAAACATCAAAAGCGGTTAACTTGGCAGGGTCAACCAGTACCTGATACTGACGCACATCTCCCCCATAGGCAATTACCTGAGTTACCCCTGCTACGGCCAATAATTGGTTGGTAATATCTCGATCAACCAATCGACGCACAGCCATTAGGTCAATTTTAGAGGGGACATCTGGCGTCTCTACATCTTCGTCGATGGTAAAAGCGTAGGAGAGAATGGTACCAATGGGGGAGGAAAGGGGAGAAATTTGCGGTGATTCTACTCCTTCGGGTAATCTGGCAGCAGCTTGTTGTAACCGTTCAGTTACTAACTGGCGAGCTTGATAGATATTAGTATCCCATTTGAAGATAACTTTTACTACGGAAATGCCTACTCCCGAAGACGAGCGTACTGTAGTCAATCCAGGAATGCCATTGATCGCACTTTCGACAGGCATTGTGACTAAAGATTCCACTTCTTCTGGAGCCAATCCCGGTGCTTCCGTTTGAATTTCAACTTGGGGAGGAGCAAAATTGGGAAATACATCTAAGGGCATTTGGGAAACAATGCGAAATCCCCAAACTGTGACGATGATAGCGCCAATTACAACTAGCCAGCGTCGAGCAATAGACCACTTCAGGATCGAGTTAAGCATTTTGGTCTTACCTACAGCCTTGCTGATTATTGCCTGTTTACGAAACGATTAGGAATTGCCGAATCTAAATAGCCATCTGCATTGCTCTGCCCATTTGCTTTTACATCAGCAGTGGAATGATAGTTATTATTGGTCGGTTCATCTGAAATTTCTATAGGTGCTGGTCTTGATTGTGAAGCAGTGCGGCGTCCCACCATAAAAGCACCAGCTGTAATCACCCCTCCTACAGGAAAAACCCACCACCAGGGTAGGCTAGCAACATTAACATTAGTCGATGTTGCCTGATGATTATGTCCTTCTTGCTCATGTTCATGGTCATGTTCATGGTGATCAGCTTTAGAGCCACCCCTTAAGGATTGGGCGTACAACATCACCCCGCCTTCAGCCACAATCTGGTCACCTTCAAATAAACCACTCTTGACTTCCACCAAATCGCCAAAACTTGAACCAAGAGCAAGTTCTACAGGTTCATAAAAGTTCTGACCATTTTCTACATAAACCAGTTGCTTACCATTAGCATCCACCAAAGCATCTTGAGGAATCGCTAAAGTAGCTACACTGGTTTTATCAGTAAGAATATTTAATTGAGCAAACATTCCTGGTTTTAGTTGCCCTCCAGGATTATCCAACCTTACCCTCACTGGCACTACTCGTGTCTGACCTGCCACGATAGGGTCGATTTGGCTAACTTGACCTGTAAAAGTCTGATTAGGCAGACTAGAAACTTCTAATCTGACCTTTTGACCTATTTTTACCTTGTATAAGTCTTTTTCATAAATATTAGCAGTTGCCCAGACTTGATTATTGTTAACAATCGTCATCAGTTGACCACCTGCGTCTTCAAAGGATTCACCCAAGCTTACTTGCCATTGCGCTACTGTACCGGAAATTGGAGCAAGCACCGTTACCTTTCCTTGCTCATTAGCAGAATTACTAAGTTGTTCCAATCGGGTTTTGTAGGTAGTATCGCTCAGTTGAACCCGAGATTTGGCAGCCTTAACCGCTGTTTGAGCCCGTTTTAGTTCTGCTTCTGCTTCCAGAACGTCCCGACGGCTAAATGCTCTTTTCAGTAAGGTTTTAGCCTCTGCTAGCTTAGTTTTCGACTCTAGCATCTGACGTCGAGCCAGAGCACCTTCGATTGCTAATGCTAGGTCTTTATCGTATTCTTCTTGGGCTACTGCTAGCTGAGTTTCAGCTTCATCGATTTCAGCAGCAGCAATTTGACGCTGACGTTCTAAATTTTCCCTAGCTAGTTCGAGATTTGCCTCAGCTTCTCCCAATGTTGCCTTAGCTTCAGTCAGTCTGTCGAGAGACTCAACCCGCAATTCAATTAACTCCAAGCTAGAGATGACAGCAACCGCTTGACCTTTTTTGACCCTCTGACCTGGTTTGACCAAAAGTTTAGCAACTGTACCGGGAATCGGCGCTGTTACTTGCGCCTGTTGGTTGGGCTGGGTTTCAATTTGCCCGGTGGTTTTAATACCAATATCCAAAAACTGCCTAGAGACGGATTGGAGTTTAATCCCAATTTGACTAGCGGTTGTCGCATCTACCTTAATTCCTTCCGGATTGCTCGTGGCTTCGGTTCCGCTTTGGAACTCATTACCATGCCCGGCATGGGCGAAAACAGCAACTGGTGCGATCGCTATCAGCAGCAAAAAGGTAAACGTTGAAGCCAGGATTGTTTCTGTCTTGTGCATAATGGATCAGTGCTTTTTATGCTCAGCAGAGGGTGCAAGTAGTCACCATAGCCTCCACCCAGACACCTAAGATGTCAGGATGGTCATTTGCTGTCGTCTTGATTAAGTATCACAAGCAAATATGAAATCAGGATGAAATGTTAGGTATCAATGAAATTATTTTTTTTAGGACTTTGGTAAGCCTTCAGCTTCTGAGAGTAGGAAATTGGGCGTTGCTGAATTAAGGAATGAATGCGCGATCACCTGGTTTTGTTAAAGCCCCCTAAATCCACCAAATTTGGGGGACTTTGATAGTTTTGTTCCCCCCATAATTGGGGGGCTAGGGGGGCGAAACCATACCCAAAATCAGCAACGCCGGAAATTGATTTTTTGATATTTGTTAATGGCTGTCACAATTTCATTTTGATTACATATATTTATATCAATCTATGTTTTATAATTAGGATTGACATACATTAGCTATAGGTTCGTGCAGCTTTAAGCTAATTTATCCAAGGAAAGTTAGGCGTTGCCCCGCTTTCTTTCCCGCATATCGCTACTATAGACAAAGTATCCAGCGGGAAAAGACAGATGAGAGTACTGCTAGTTGAAGATGAGCCAGACTTGGGTGCTGCAATTAAGCGAGCGTTAAATATAGAAAAGTACGTGGTGGACTTGGTTGTTAACGGCACTGACGCTTGGGGTTATTTAAACAACCACGAAACCCAATATACCCTAGCTATCTTCGACTGGTTGCTGCCAGGGCTATCGGGACTAGAGTTACTGCGTCAGTTACGCTATCGTAATAATCCCTTACCTATTTTGATGCTAACGGCAAAAGACCGCTTGGAAGATAGAGTGATGGGTTTGGATACGGGAGCCGATGACTATTTAGTGAAACCGTTCCGAATGGCAGAGTTGCTAGCAAGAGTTAGAGCCTTGCACCGGCGAACACCCCTACTCCAGCCCCAACAACTCCAGGTGGGTGAGCTTATTTTAGACTATGGTAACCGAACGGTTCATCGTCTTGCTGCTAACGGTGAGAAACTCGACATTCCACTCACGAATAAAGAATTCCAGCTCTTAGAGTATTTCATGAAGCATCCGAATCAGGTGATGACCACCAACCAAATTCGCAATCAACTTTGGGAAGTGAATGCAGAACCGATTAGTAACGTAGTGGCAGCTCAAATGCGCCTGCTACGTCGGAAACTTGAATCAATCAACTCCAGGATTCCGATTGAAACTGTGCATGGTTTGGGGTATCGTCTCAATTTGAAAAAATAATGAATCGAAATAAGCTATTTAACCAGACTCGTGGGAAATTAGCACTTTCCTATGCCATCGTCATGGGGTTTATTTTGAGCCTGTTGGGATTTGGTGTTTACAGAGGGATCGTTCATACCCATTTAGTCACTTCAGACCGGGAGTTAAAATCCGTTGCGGGGACACTCCATGATAGTCTCGAATGGAAACTCAAGGAACCTGGACAGGTAGAGCCGATAATTGGGGAACTTTTACCGAATCTGTGTATCGTTGGAGTTAACTGTGCTAAACCACTGGTGAGTTCCCAGCGCCACATCCTCAGTGCTCTTAGCCAAGGTCACTACTACATCCGGCTATTTGATACCTCAGGACGTTTAATTGCCATTGCAGGCACTTACCCAGAGGGATTACCCCACGTGTTTAATCAAGCACCTTGGCAAACCATTTCCGATGGTAAGGGCAACTCTTATCATCAAATTTCTCTATCGCTACATACTCAAGATCAGCGGGATTGGGGGTATTTGCAGGTGGGGCACTCTCTCCAATACCTCAACGACTACCTCAATACGGTAAAATTAATCTTGGCATTAGGGCTGCCAATGGCAATGATCTTAGTCGGCAGTGGCAGTTGGTGGTTAGCAGGGTTGGCAATGGAACCTATTTACCAATCCTATAGACAGATTCAACAGTTTACCGCTGATGCTGCCCACGAGCTACGGACACCGATAGCTGCGACACTGGCAACGGTTGAATCGGGGCTTTTGATGCCTAGCTTGGATCAACTTGAAGCACGAAACATTCTGGAAATTGTTGAACGTCAAAATCAGCGGCTGAGTCAGTTAGTTGCGGATTTGTTGTTGTTGTCTCGCTTAGATAGACAACCGGCATCTGTGGGTAACCAGACATGCTGTCTCAATGACCTAGTTAGCGATTTAGTTGAGGAATTAGCAGCCTTGGCAATCGCTGCCGAGATTACGTTGACATCTTCGGTGCGAGTGCAAACTCCTCTGGAGGTTGTGGGTCATTCTGAGCAGCTTTATCGCTTAGTTTCTAATTTAATTATTAATGGTATCCAATACACCCCTGTGGGTGGTAAAGTAACTGTTATTTTAGACAAGAGCGACCAACAGGCGGTGATCCAGGTAGAAGATACGGGGATTGGTATTGCCCCAGAAGACCAAGGGCGAATTTTTGATCGCTTTTATCGAGTCAATAGCGATCGCTCTCGTCACACAGGAGGTTCCGGATTAGGGCTGGCAATTGCTTATGCGATCGCTCAAGCCCACCACGGTAGCTTGCAAGTATACAGCGAACGAGGTGTTGGTAGTAGGTTTACTCTTGGATTACCCAAGGCAGTTACTTCGTTTGATCAGGAACACTTTAGCGCTCCAATTGTTTTTCAGTCC
Source organism: Moorena sp. SIO1F2 (assembly GCF_010672755.1). Classification (NCBI taxonomy): domain Bacteria; kingdom Bacillati; phylum Cyanobacteriota; class Cyanophyceae; order Coleofasciculales; family Coleofasciculaceae; genus Moorena; species Moorena sp. SIO1F2. The sequence continues at coordinate 1,845 of NZ_JAAHFV010000230.1, read as the reverse complement.
AATTCCTAAGTATTGACCGCTTCACCTAAAGGATAAAGTATGAAAGAGAAAGGAACAAAGATAAATAGTTAGGGATGAATACATATAGAGCAAAACATACCAGTTGTTGAACAACCGATAAATTGAACTATTTCATCCTTCATATTGGGAGCATGTCAATTTTGTTAATCCCTGATTCAGATCCCCCGTTTCCCTTAAAAAAGGGAGACTTTTGAATCTAATTCCCCCCTTTTTTAAGGGGGGCTAGGGGGGATCTATGTACATAATTACAAGCTTATTTTAAAATACTGCGCAGCATCCAAGCCGTTTTTTCGTGTATGCTCATTCGTTCGGTCAACAGGTCAGCTGTGGACTCATCGTTAGCACGTTCAGCGGCTGGGAAAACATACCGTGCAGTTCGTACCACTGCCTCATTGGCTTCCACTAGCAAGCGCACCATTTCCTCAGCCTCGGGAACATCGCTGGTTTCTGGGATGGACGATAATTGCGCATACTGACTGTAGCTGCCAGGAGCAGGATAGCCTAGGGTACGAATCCGCTCTGCTACCGCATCCACTGCTAAAGCCAACTCATTGTACTGTTGCTCAAACATCAGGTGTAGGGAGTTGAACATTGGTCCGGTAACATTCCAGTGGAAAGCATGGGTCTTCAGGTATAGGGTATAAGTGTCCGCTAGCAGACGAGACAGTACCTCAGCAATCTCTTTGCGGTCTTGTTCATCTATCTTCGGCGTGGAGACTTCCGTTAAGCGCGAAGCTTAACGGTGAGCAGGATTCGCCGCCCTGCTCGCTTTGTATGACTTCACAATAAGTGGTGTATAATGTGAGTATGATTCAACGTGCCTATCGCTATCGCTTTTACCCAACGACCGAGCAAGAAACTCTCTTGCGACGGACACTGGGTTGTACTCGGTTGGTTTACAACATGGCTTTAGCTGCTAGGACTCAAGCTTGGTATGAGAATCAAGAACGAGTTGGGTATGCACAAACATCCTCAATGCTAACAAGTTGGAAAAAGCAAGAAGAGCTTAGTTTCCTTAATGAGGTTAGCTGTGTACCGCTTCAACAAGGCTTGAGGAACCTTCAAAAAGCATTTGCGAATTTCTGGGCAGGACGTGCTAAATATCCCAATTTCAAAAAGAAACATAATGGCGGTAGTGCTGAATTTACTAAGTCGGCTTTCCGTTGGAAGAATGGGCAAGTATTTTTAGCTAAATGCTCTGAGCACTTGCCAATCCGATGGAGTAGACAAATACCTGAAAATTGCACTCCTTCTACTATTACTGTCAAGTTGGATGCTAGAGGACGTTGGTATGTATCTCTTCTGGTAGATGACCATACTATTAAGCCTTTTCCAAAAACTGATAAGTCTATCGGTTTGGATGTGGGAATAAATAGCTTGATCGCTACTAGTGACGGAGAAAAGATTACTAATCCCAAGCACTTTAAGGGGTTACACAAGAAATTAAGACGTGTTCAAAAAGTCCTGTCTCGCAAGAAGAAAGGTTCTAACAACAGACAAAAAGCTAGACTAAAAGTAGCTAAAGTACATGCACACATAACTGATACCCGTAAAGACTTTTTGCATAAGCTGACTACTCAACTGGTACGCGAAAACCAAACGATTGTCGTTGAGGATTTAGCTATAAAAAACATGGTTAAGAACCATAAACTTGCCCTTGCTATTAGCGACGCTAGTTGGGGGGAATTAACTAGACAACTGGATTACAAATGCCAGTGGTATGGTCGAGACTTAATTAAGATTGACCGATGGTTTCCTAGTTCTAAAAGATGTGGAAACTGTGGGCATATCGTTGATAAAATGCCGTTGGATATTAGGGAGTGA